>CALLZY010000149.1 GCA_937858715.1 uncultured Chitinophagaceae bacterium
CCTTCTTTATTTTCTTTCATCAAGCAAGGCAGTTATGGCTGAAAATTACTGAAAAGTTTTAAACCACAACAAAACCCGGCATAATCAACAGTACAAGACGGAGAGCCTGCCAGAATACTTAAATTAGCATCAGATTATAAACAAATAACAATGATTGCCTCCAAAATTTCATCAAACATCTTCACTTTTTTCCTTTCAGCTATTCTTTTTCTGCCAATAACCTCTAAAGCTGATATCAGACTACCCTGGTTTTTCAGCGACAATATGGTGCTGCAACAGCAAACAGATGCAGCTATCTGGGGATGGGCAAAGAAAGGTACAAACGTGACTGTAACCACTTCGTGGAATAAAAAGAAGTACAACACTGCAGTTGACACTGAAGGTAAATGGAAACTGAAAGTAGCCACACCTGTTGCCGGCGGCCCATACTTGATAACCGTCAGTGATGGTACACCTGTTGTAATAAAAAATATACTGATTGGAGAAGTATGGCTTTGCAGCGGACAAAGCAACATGGAAATGGCCATGAAGGGTTTTAAAGACCAGCCGATACTTGGCAGCAATGATGCAATCCTGAATTCAGCCAACGATAATATTCGCTTATACACAGTACCAAGGTCAGTACAACGCCTGCCACAAGACACCAGCAAAAACTCGGTATGGAAACCTGCGGAACCTGAAGTGGTTTCTAATTTCAGCGCTACAGCTTATTATTTTGGAAAGTTGTTGTACGAGCAACTGCATGTACCCATTGGTTTGGTAAACATCAGCTACGGCGGATCACCGGTTGAAGCATTTATGGATGAGAACACATTGAAAGCATTTCCCGAAATCAAAATCCCATCTCCCACCGATACTGCAAAACTGAACAACAAAGTGGCAACCGTTTTATACAATGGTATGCTGAAACCCTTTTTAGGCTACACAATTAAGGGCTGCATCTGGTACCAGGGTGAAAGTAACAATGACCGTCCTCAACAGTACGAAACTCTCTTTCCGGCATTTATTAAGCAAATAAGGGAACAAACAGGACAGGGGGATTTCCCGTTTTATTGCTGCCAGATTGCCCCGTATAATTACAACAATCATGCTGCTGCTAATGTGGTGAATAATAATTCAGCCTATCTGCGGGATGCACAACGGAAGGCTCTCGCAAAAACCCCAAACACTGGCATGGCTGTCCTGATGGACATTGGTGAAGAGTTCAGCATACACCCAATGGATAAAGCCACAGGCAGTAAACGTCTTGCTTATATGGCATTGGCCAAAACGTATGGAAGAAAAGGGTTTGCCAGTGAAAGCCCTCTGTATGAATCAGTCAGCTTTGCTAATGGCATTGCCACAATAAAATTTACTAATGCGCCTAATGGCTTAACATCTTATGGGAAAGCATTGCAGAACTTTGAAATAGCCGGAAGCAATAAAGTTTTCCGCCCGGCCAAAGCATCCATTTCAGGAGGAAACATTATCGTATCATCTCCTGAAGTTAAAGAACCGGTGGCTGTACGATATGCCTTCAAAGATTTTGTAACAGGCGATTTATTCAGTACCGAAGGATTTCCGGTAAGCAGTTTCAGAACGGATGACTGGTAATATT
>CALLZY010000150.1 GCA_937858715.1 uncultured Chitinophagaceae bacterium
TATATTAAGAAACGAAACATTAAGCTTCAGGAATAGAATCTGGATTGTATAAAAAATGAGGAGGAAATAGCATTGTAATTTCCTCCTGATCAAAATTATTAATCATGTAAATCGTGGTTCTATATATTCAACCCGCCACACACACTCAAAGTCTGCCCGGTTACATACGAAGATAAATATGAGGCCAGGAACAAAGTTGCATTAGCAATATCTTCAGGAGATGCGAATTTTCCCAGCGGAATTCCGGCTTTGTATTTTTCTGCACCTTCTCCGTCTTTAAGGTAGCTGGTCATATCTGTTTCAACAAATCCAGGAGCGATGGCATTACAACGGATGTTGCGGCTGCCCAATTCTTTGGCCACTGATTTTGTAAAGCCAATAATACCTGCCTTGCTGGCAGCATAGCTGCTTTGACCGGCATTGCCAATTTCTCCAATAATGGAGCTCATATTGATTATAGAACCGCTTCTTGCTTTCATCATCGGACGGATAACCTGTTTGGTCATATAAAAAACACTGTTCAGGTTTACCTGTATTACATCGTTCCACTGCTCTGGGCTCATGCGCATCAGCAGGTTGTCTTTGGATATACCTGCATTGTTCACCAGTACATCTACATTGCCAAATTCTTTCAGTACATCATTTACAAAAGCTTCGCATTGTGCAAAATCGCCAGCATTACTTTTATAGGCCTTTGCCTTTACGCCCATCGCAGTGAGTTTAATTTCAAGTGCAGCTGCCTTTTCTGCACTGCTGTCACTTACGTATGTGAAAGCGACATTAGCGCCATGTTCAGCAAATTTTATAGCGATACCTTCGCCTATACCACGGGCAGCTCCGGTTACAATTGCGGTTTTACCTTCAAGTAGTTTCATATTCTTGTTCTTTAATTAATTATTGAATTCAGTTGTTTGATTTCTTCAATCATGGTTCTTTCGTTACTCAGCCTTGGCACTTTGTGCTGTCCGCCCAGCCTTCCTTTGCTGTGCAGCCATTCGGCAAAGCTTCCTTTTTTCAGTGCATGAACTTCGGGCAGGTGCAATGCAATGCTTTTGTGACGCTTTGCCTCATAATCACTGTTAATGCTTTTTAGGGCATTATCCAGTTCTTCAGTAAAAAGGTTAAGGTCTTCAGGCTCTTTCTCAAACTCTATCAGCCATTCATGTGCTCCGTTGTGGGCATCAGTAAAGTACACCGGGGCGGCAGTGTAGTCATTTACGACCGCTCCTGTTTTTTCGCAGGCAACAGCTATAGCCTTATCAGTATTGTCAACTATTACTTCTTCTCCAAAAGCATTGATGTAATGCTTCAGCCTTCCTGATACGATTATTTTGTAGGGTCTTATTGAAACAAATTGAATGGTGTCACCTATAAGATAACGCCACAACCCGCCATTGGTACTGATAACTGGTGCATAGTTCTTACCTAACTCCACTTCTTTCAATCCCACTGTTTGAGGGTTGGGCTTTCCGTATTCACTCACCGGCATAAACTCGTAAAAAATACCATGGTCAGTAAACAGTAACATGCCTTCGTCTCCAGGTTTTTCCTGGGCGGCAAAAAAACCTTCACTGGCATTGTACATTTCAAGGTAATTAATGTCTTTGCCAATCAATTTTTTGAACTGTTCTCTGTAAGGAGTGAAAGAAACACCACCGTGCATATAGAGTTCCAGTTCTGGCCACACTTCTGACATAGATTGTTTTCCTGTCAATTCCAGTATTCTTTTAAACAGTACCAATGTCCATGTAGGCACACCGGAAATGGAGGTGACATTTTCTTTTATAGTGGCCTGTGCCAGTTTTTCTATTTTACTTTCCCATTCATCCATCAGGGCAATGCTCAGGTCTGGTGTACGGATCCAGTGTGCCCAGAATGGCAAGTTTTGCAACAATACAGCACTCAAATCGCCATATTGGGCATCCTCATTCATTGGGTTTATGTTGTGGCTGCCGCCAATTACCAAACCCTTACCTGCAAGCAAATGAGAATCGGAATGGTGCAGATAGTAAAGAGATAGCACATCTTTTGATGCTTTATAGTGGCAGTCTTCAAGGCTTTCTTTGCTGATGGGAATGAACTTACTTTTATCGCTGGTTGTACCACTGCTTTTGGCAAACCAAAAAGTGGGAGTATTCCATAAAACATGCTGTTCGCCCTGCATAATGCGTTCTATGTAAGGTTTTATGTCATTGTACTCATGAATGGGCACAGCCTCTTTGAAGGCTTTTACATTAAACAGGTCGGAAAAATTGTACTTTCTGCCAAACTCTGTGTATTGGGCAGATGTGACAATTTCCTGCAACACTTCCCGTTGTGCATCAAGCGGATTTTTCTTCCAGGCATCAATTCGCCAGAGCCTTGTACGGGCAAGCGATGATATGGCAGGAGTAAGCAGTTTCATTACGCCTGAAAGATAAAATTATTTACGCTAATCTCACTTGGTTTTGGCTGTTTTATAAAGTTGGGGGCTATAATAGAAAAAAAGACGGAATGTATTGTTTTTGTCATACTGATAACCGCTGCTCTTTTGCTGAAAAACGAGCATATAACCGGTGTCAAAACTAAGTGATGGTGTAAGTTGTTCTTTAACACCAATGAATATCCTGTTTTGATCGAGGGTATTATTTACTACCTCTTTTCCTGCCTGTAACAGAACTTCATCAGCTACAACTAATGAGGGTACTTTCGGGTTCTTGAAAACAGGAACGGTTAAGCTAAGCAGGTATCGGAAACGGTTAGTGAATTTATTGTTGCCGGTTCTTTTGTCATTTTCAATCTTTTGCTGCCAGCGTTGTTCATTCCTGAAACGTTGCAGCACATTTACCTTGCGGAATTTAGAAGTATAAATAACCTGCTCGAATATCCTATTTTCATTTGAGATGGTTTCCCATCCTTCCTTTGTGGGATAGAGCCACATATGTCCATAACCGGCAGCTACTGACAAGTTTTTATCAACTGAATACTGAACGCCGCCTCTTACTATATTAAAACTGGGATGGGCCAGAAAATCATTATGCCTGGTGTGGAAATCAGCCAGAATGGCCCAACGGCTGTTCAGCTTAATTGTGTTATTAATGGAAAACCAGCTTTGGTATTGCTTGTTTATCTGTTTAGATGTTTGTGCATTGACGGCCACACTCAGAAAAAGAACTAATAAACTTGTCTGTAATACACGGATACATGCGTTGTTTTTCATACCGGCAAAGGTAGCTTTTGCAGAAAGGGACAAAGTTGACTTGTGTTAGTTTTTCCCGTTAAATCGGCTGATTAAAATCCTGTTCCCAGGCACTGATTATTTTTTCTTTTAGCATTGCTTTCACCTCTGCTGTTGCAAAACAATGTCTTACAGCTTCCAGGTTACATTTATAAAAATGTGCCTTATCCCAACCAAATGTTTGTTCCAGCACTTCGTATTCTTTTGTAAGAGTAGTGGGAGTTATAGTGCGGCTATCCGTATTTACACTCATAGACACACCAGTGTTATATATTTTATCAGCAGTGTGGTCATAAATAGTATCGTAAACATTGGTTTGTATGTTGCTGGTGGGACACACTTCCAGGTGAATATCTTTTTCTTTAAGAAATGAAAGCAGCTTATCGTCTTCCGCACTTCTTACACCGTGGCCAATGCGGCTGGGGTGAAAACCTTTCAGTACTTCCCATACACTGTCTGCGCCTCTTGCTTCACCTGCATGTGATGTGCACTTAATACCTTTTGCATTGGCATACTCAAATGCTTTCACATGTGCATCGACTGGATAACCCGCCTCGTCACCCGCAATATCAAAACCGCAAACTACAGTACCTTTAAACTGCTCAGCCAGCTTCACTGTTTCCATACTTTGTGCTTCGGAATAATTGCGCAGGGTGCAAACAATAATACCTGCCTGCACTCCTGTATTTATGATTCCTTCATCGGTTGCATCTGCTACGGCCTGCACTACTTCAAAAGGGGTTAGTCCTTTTGCAATATGAAGCAATGGCGCAAACCTGATTTCGGCATAAATGACATTATCGGTTTTCAACTGTTCAAACAAATCGAGAGTTACCATCCGTAATTGTTCTTTGGTTTGCATCAGTTCAAAGCCTTTTACAGAACGGCTGATATAGTCAAGCAGGTCGGTGCATTTGGGCGGGGCAACAAATGAATCGTGGTATTCTTCGTAAGTGATAGCGGGATTGATTTTTTTTACCACATCAAAGCTCAGGCTGCAATCAAGATGCAGGTGCAGTTCAACTTTTGGAAGTTTTTGATAGTCCATAATACACAATTCATGTTAAGAGAAGACGGCAAATGTAAAACTTCTGCGGCTTATAATAATTCCGGCAGAATATCTTTTAGGTTCTCAAAGTGTCTGAAATTGGAGTGTTGCACAGATTCTTGCACCACTTCGTGTGCCCAGGTGGTGTGATAAGGAATATGAACAGCATGGCCGCCAACTGCAAGTACAGGCAGTACATCCGATTTGAGGGAGTTGCCAATCATTAAAAATTCTGAAGACTGAATATCAAGGTGTCTGATCAGTTTCAGGTAATCGGCTTCCTGTTTGTCGCTCATTATTTCTATGTGGTGAAAGAAATGTTCGATACCTGATTTCCTAAGCTTGCGTTCCTGGTCAAGCAGGTCGCCCTTGGTGGCCACTACAAGCTTGTATTTTTCTTTTAAGGCGGGCAAAACTTCAGCCACTCCATCCAATAACTCAACAGGCTGATTTAATTGCTCTTTGCCATAATCAATAATTTTTTCAATAATAACGGGTGGCACCGTATTATTTGAAATGCGCAGTGCAGTTTCAATAATACTGAGGATAAAAGCTTTAACGCCGTAGCCATAAATGGCCATGTTCTGCATTTCGGTTTTAAACAACTCCTGCGAAACAGTATGTTCCGGCATATAGTCGGCCAGCAACTGGCAGAATTTTTTTTCTGTAGCCAGAAAATAAGGTTCATTCACCCAAAGTGTGTCATCGGCGTCGAAGGCTATGGCTTTGATGGGCATGGTTATTTCAATCTTCTTTTAATAAACCGGTTTGAACGGGAGAAATGGATTACTGCGAGAACCTCAATGTGGGTCTCATCAAGCAGGTAGAATATTTTATAAGGAAAGCCTGCTGTTATTTTCCTGCGGATATTACCCTTCTGGTTAATTTTTGCAAAAGCAAATGGGGATTGCTGAATTTCTTCAAGAGAACTTTTCAGTTTTTTTAAAAACCGTTCGCCTAAACCCTCAACTTTATTATTATACCAGGCTGCGGTTTCAATGATTTCATCAGCGGCACCGGGAGATATTGAAATCGAAAAATTATTCTTTTGCATCAGAACCGCCTTTCATTTTCTTTTTAGCCATTTGTTCGACCTCATCCCATGTCAGGGATTTCTCGTTTCCTTTCCGGTAGGTTTCTTCCCGTTCTGCAAGTAATTGAATGGTTTCAGGGCTTTCTACTTTTTCCTCATTCTCCCATCCTTCTTCAATGCTCTCCCAAATCTCATCAATGAGCCTGAGTTTTTCCTTGTCGGACAATTTTTTTATTTCATCCAGGTTGATGGTCATGCTTAAAGTTAAAAAGAAAAAATCAATCTTCTTTTAATTTCCCTCTCGCCTCCTCATGCAACCAGTCCTTCCGTTTCAGTTCAAAGTTTCTTCCCAGGTAGAGGCGTTTTACTTCGTCATCGCTGGCTAATTCTTCAGCTGTGCCGTGTTTGTAAATTTTGCCTTCAATAAGCAAGTAAGCCCGGTCGCAAATGCTGAGTGTTTCGGTTACGTTGTGGTCGGTAATCAGTATGCCGATGTTTTTGTATTTCAGTTTGGCAACAATGGCCTGTATATCTTCTACCGCAATCGGGTCAATACCGGCAAAAGGTTCGTCCAGTAAAATAAATTTAGGATCAACAGCAAGGGCACGGGCAATCTCTGTTCTTCTTCTTTCGCCGCCGCTCAGTACATCGCCATTGCTTTTGCGCACATGCTGCAGGCGAAACTCGTCAATCAATGCTTCCAGCCTTTCTTTTTGCTGATGTCTCGTCAGGGATGTCATTTCAAGTACTGCGGCAATATTGTCTTCCACACTTAGTTTACGGAATACTGATGCTTCCTGCGGCAGGTAACCAATACCCATCTTAGCCCTTTTATACATGGGCAGTTCGGTAATGTCCTGGTCATTCAGGAAAACCTTGCCTTCATTGGGTTTTATTAACCCAACCACCTGGTAAAATGAAGTTGTTTTACCGGCACCATTAGGTCCCAGCAGGCCGACAATTTCACCCTGGTTTACTTCAAAAGAAACATGGTTCACAACGGTGCGCTGACCATATTTCTTTACCAAATCCTGTGTGCGGATAGTTACTGACATACCCCGCAAAAATAAGGCTTGCCGTACTGATAACACCTGTTCGTTTGATTTTTATGATTTACTTATTATTTTGCTGCCTGTATCTTAGATTTGTGGCCATGAAAGTGACAGATCATATAGCACAGGCAAAAGACACCTTGATTTCGTTTGAAGTGCTGCCGCCACTTAAAGGAAAGGGCATTGATGCGTTGTATAAGCACCTCGATCCGCTGATGGAGTTTAAGCCTTCGTTCATCAACGTTACTTATCACCGCAGCGAACATGTGTTTAAAAAACGTTCTGACGGGACATTCGAAAAAGTGATTGTTCGCAAAAGACCGGGCACTGAAGCTATCTGTGCTGCTATTATGAACAAATACAATGTGGACACTGTGCCACACCTTATCTGCGGCGGGTTCTCTTTGCAGGATACAGAAGATGCTTTGCTTACCCTCAGCTACCTGGGCATTGACAATGTGCTGGTGCTGCGGGGCGATGCCGCCAAGAATGAAGCTGCTTTTGAACCGGAACCAGGCGGACATAAATATGCCAGCGACCTGCTGAAACAGGTTGTAAACCTTAACAACGGTGTTTACTTAGAAGATGAACTGAAGGGGACTAATAAAACCAATTTCAGTATTGGAGTGGCAGGATATCCTGAAAAGCATTTTGAGGCACCCAACATGGATACTGACCTGCAATACCTGAAGGCAAAAGTGGATGCAGGTGCCGATTATATCATTACACAAATGTTTTTCGACAATGCCAAATACTTTGCCTTTGTGGATGCCTGCAGGGCAATTGGCATTACAGTTCCCATCATCCCGGGACTGAAACCTATTTATACCAAGAAGCAACTTACCATACTGCCTAAAACATTTCATATTGATATTCCAACAGACCTGTCGAATGAAATACTGAAATGCAAAACCGATGATGATGTATTGAAAATAGGCGAACGCTGGCTGCTGGAGCAATCAAGGGAATTAAAAAAAGCAGGCGTACCTGTGCTGCACTACTACACCCTGGGCCGGCCTAAGATGGTTGCTGATGTAGTGAGGGAGTTGTAAGGGAGGGGGAACCACGATTAAAGCGGATTAAGACGGATTGTGAGGATAGAGAAAATCCTTTTTTTATTTGCCAAAGGTTCTAAAAAGAAAAACCAATTTTAAATAAAACCTGCAATGGCCGCATTGTATAAGTGGATGCGATTTCTGTATTGTTAGAAAGAATAGCCGATGAAAAAGAAGTGGTGTTAAACAGGTTCTGGCATTGCAGTTCATACTCCAGCTTTGATTTTTTGGGTTTGTACCTGGCAGAAGCATCTGAAAAAAAATAGTGGGTAACCGGTGCAATATTTGAGTTTACATAGTAGTGTTCTCCGCTCAAACGCAAGGTAACTGCGTTTGAAGGAAAAAAGTTTATGGATAGCTGCTGGTTAGCCGTTTCAATCTGAGAAGTTGATTTTTGGTTTGCAGACTTTGAAAAATACCTCATAAATGTACCTGAATACTCAGTGGTCAGTTTGGCAGAAATTTTTGAACTGATAGTTGACCCGAACGAATAATTCTTATTGTTAAATGTTACCAGTTCGCCTTGCTGCAACTGCTGCTGCCTTCCGGTTGTGTAAGAGCCATTAATGGCAATGGACGTTTTCCATCCGATAATATATTTACTGACACGGCTGAAAAGATTAACCCTGCTGCTGTAGTTCTTTTGCAAAAAGGCCGTCAGGGTTTCTAATTGCCCGTTAAACTGTTGCCGGTACAGAAGGTTTGAGTTGTTCCTGGAATAATTTGCCCCAGCGTTAAAGAAAATGATTTTTAGAGGGTTCCTGAATGTAAAGGAGCCCATAAGGTTTATTGAACCGGTTTCGCCAAGTGGGGCTTTGTTATTGCTGATGCTGCGGTAATTTTTGAGGATATAGCCGCCTGTAATGCCCTCCATTTCGCCAATGCCCTGGTTGTAGGCGGCGTAACCGTTCCAGTTCCATTTTGGGGAAAGCTGCCACATGGCAGATATTGAAGGGGAAAGAAGGATTTTGTTTTCTGTTTCGTCAATTTTTGAATCGTTGTCTCTGTAATGTACCATCAGGTAGTTGACCGGCAATGAGGCCGAAAGCCTGATGGTGTTCGTTTCATAAGTCCAATTGCTTTCGGCATACATTTTTGAACGCAGCCAGTTAGTATGGTTTTGAAAAGTATCAGGCAGAGCCTTTTCAAGATTGTTTTCGTTAATGAGCAGCACAGTATTAAAATCTTTTTTCTGGATATTGAAGCCTGTCTTATACTGGTGTCCCCACTTTCTTTTTTTAAAGCGCAGCGAAAAATAATTGTCTGTATAAAAAGTGTTCAGCCCGGCCTGTTGCTTAGTGGCTGTATAAGCCTGGTTATTATTAAGCAACTGCGGATAAAGCCCCGGAAAAACCTGCAGGGTTTGAGGTTGCCTTACAAGCCCGGCATAAGAACTGATTTCTGTAATGAGCCTGGCCTTTGTTTTAATAATCCTGAAATCGTTGCTAAGGTTATGAAAGGGGTTCATCAAGTGTTGGGCCAGTTCTTTATTGGTTGCAATAATCCCGTTGCCATGCTGCCACCATCCCTGGTAGCGCAGCAGGTTTTTCAGATAGTACTTTGGGCTGTTGGCCATTAGGGTGATGTCCGCCTGCAGCCGGTTCACATATTCTTTTATACTGTTTTTTTCAAGTATGCTGATATGGCCTGACGGCAGGTAATAATTTGTGGCAATACGGTTTTCCTGTTTTTGAAAGTCGTTGATGTATGAAGTGTTCAGCCGCAGTTGATAAACACCTGCAAGGGGGATTAACTGGTTAATGGCCGCCACATGGGCATTGTTAAACAAATATCGTTTTTGTGATACAGGCGGGGGCGATGGCTCGATAAGTAGTGATACGAGGTCATTTTTAACAGAGCCGTTTTGCATGGCGCTGATGTATTCTGTAATATTCTGGGATACCAGCTCCCTGGTATTGTCTTGCCCGGTATTGTTGTATTTGTATGTATTTATAAACTGCAGTTTCTTTTTAAACAGCATGGCCATTACCTCATCTTCGCCAAGCAGTGGCGATGCCCCGGCACCCAGCCTTGCCCTGCCAACCAGCCTTGCTTTGGCATTGTTTTTTAGTTTTATGTTCAGGGCTGCCCTGTCGCTGAAGGCCACACTGTCGAGTACACGGATGGGCTGGTGGTTTTCCAGCACCTGCACCCTGTCCACGGCATCGGCCGGAATGTTGTTGTTGGCAATGCCATATTTATCCTCGAGCAGGTCGAGGCCCTCTATATAGTATTTATTGATGGGCTTGCCATTGTATTTAATCTGTCCGCCGGGGCTAACTTCTATGCCCGGCAGCCGGGCAATTACATCGCCAATTACCCTGTCTTGTTGTTGCTTAAATTCTGATGTATTGTAGTTGATGGTGTCTTTGCGTTGCCATACAGGCGGGGTTTTTGTTACAACCTCTGGTAAGGTAATGGCCTGCGGCGATAATATAAAATTGAACTCAGTCTTTTCTCCCGGCACAAAAAAAATGCTTTGCCTGCCATAGCCCAGCAGGCTGGCTTTAAGTTCCAGGGTATCGTTTTTTACCGGGGAGTATTTTATTTCAAACCGCCCCTCCCTGTTGCTGATGGCATAGGCAAGTATGGCAGGTTGTTTTTTTTTGTGCAGGGTAACGGAGGCACTGCTTAATTTTTCGTTATTGGCACCCAGCACATGGCCACTTATCAGTAACTGCGCATTAGAATTTACTGTAAATATTAAAAAAAGGGAGATGAATATTTTGTCAGGGCAACCTGTCATTTCTTTTCGGGCAGTTCTATGGGGTTGTTAACAGGGTTTCTTTTGGGGGCTGTGGTCGAGATTGTTTTTATCGTTCCTTCCATTCCGGAAAAATTTTTTAAAAATGTTTCCGGGTTGTCACGCATGGCCTGCACCTTTTAACTATTCTAGTTCAATTGGGTTATATGATTTGGTGCGTGATGAAGAAGGGGTTTCTATTCCGTTAGTATTTCTTGTCACAAGCTTTATCCCTTGGCTAAGATCAAAACTCTCCGGATCATTTATCATCCGCTGATACATTTTTCTATAATCGGCTCTGGTAATCAACATTGATTTTTTTTGTGGTAAAACGATTGGGGTTTTATTTGAAAGAATAGTCAATGAAATTAAATCAAAATTGAAGTTGCCTTTATCTTCTTTCAATTTCAATATTAATCCCGGAAGGCCAGAGAATAGATATGGGCCTGAAGAAATGGGAATATCTGAAGTAAACCAGGCTTCCCAATTTCTGCCCCGAAAAGTGGATTTAGCCTTCAAGGCTTTATAACCATTTACTGTTGTAGTGTCTGGAGTAAGTGCCCAATTTATTTTTGCTGTACTATCATAATATTTGAATGTACTGACTCCCAATTCATTAAATACCGTATAGATATTACTTGAAATTGCCCTTAATATTACTTTTGTTGAACCTGAAGGAATTCCTTTCGGATTGAAAATTAATTGCCTGTTGCCTTCACCGCCTTGTTTATAGTATTCAGCTTTAAGAGTTGAGTCCATGAGAAAGTTGTAATAGCTATAGTATTTGGAATATTTTTCTCCTACCTCTAAAACTGATATATCTTCTTTGTAACTATTGAAACTACTACTGTCTGTTCTCAATGTAATCCTATAAACCGCTTTCAAAGAAGCCGAATCACACGTTTGACAAAAGGCCGTAGAGGTGATTGATAAGAGTGCTATAGTCAATTTTAACAGGGGCATAAAAAAATTTGAAAAGTTATTTGAGTTTAACTGTTTATTAAGCCAACCGTAATAATCTTTAAAAAGGTTATTGAAATGAAAGATATGATAAGGAAGAATGGTTTTTTCTTACTTATCATATCCTATTGTTCTCTTTGTAAAACTAAAAAGGTCTAAAATCATACACTTCTAATAATCGAGCCAGTATCCACAATGCTCAAAATTTTTCCTTCTCCATCCGTTCCACCATTGTTCTTCACTCAGAATATTTGAGTTGGAGTACACACAAAGATCTCCTCCCCAAACCGTTCCGCAGTCTGTATAATAAGTGACATCATAACAACGCCACTGATATGGCAGCTTAAGGGTTTCGCTAACGGATACGTTGTCAAAATTAAAATGCTGCTCTTCGATTTTCTCTTTTAAAAGGGTAAAAGAGTAAAACTTGCTTTGTTGCTTAAAGGGTTGAATATAGGTATTGTTTTTTCTCACAGGTACCGGATTGACTTTTGCATCGGCAATTAAGAAGCCGAAAGATAATAAAATGACTATTCCAATCTTTTTCATAAACTTTTGATTTTAATTTTAAGAAATAAATTATCAAAAGCAAGTTCCTGTATCCGTTTTCAAATTTCTAACCGCTTTGCCGATAATCCTATCGGATTTTCCGATAAAAAATTGCTCCATGGTAATTAGTTTTCCCACCTCTCAATAGGGTTGTTGGGAACAATTAATTTGCCCTGATTGCGCAATTTTGATTTGTCAAAAATTTCATCAGTATTGATTGTGAGCCCATTTTGCAAAGCAAGAAAGCCAATCGGGTCTTCTGCGTATGCGGTTAACATTGTTTTATATCTTTTTTTGGTAATTACTTGAGAATGGTCATTTGGCATCGTTACAGAGCTATTTGAGAAAAGTATACTATTAAAATTGAAAGTGATATTCTGGCTAGAGTCTGATGCCATTATTATAAGGCCGGGTAATCCAGCTAATTTCCATGGGCCACATGAAAGAGGTATTTCTGTTGTGTACCACGCCTCCCAAAAACGACCTTTAAAAAAGGTAGTTGCTTTATGGCATAAATAATTCGCAATCTTTTTTTGCTCTGTTGTTAATGTCCAAATAACGCTTGCAGATGAGTCGGGTATTTTGTATTGATTAGGGCCAATATTAATAAACTCGGTTACACATCCTGTATTCAAACTCCTAACTGTAACAAGAGTTTCAAAGGATGTGATTTGTCTTCTTTTAGCTTGGTTACTATTATATATATACCCGCTTCCAGTCTTAATTATCGTAGGCGAAGTTTTTTTTTCTATTGAATCATTTTGAAGCTTGTTTCTGCTAATTGATAAATCGTATTTCTTCCCATGAAAAACCATAAGGGGGTATGTTATTGTAAAACCTGTTATAGTATCAATTTTGTGAGATGTATGATATTCAATAGCAACTTCAGCCGTATCGGTTTGTCCCAAAAGATTCGAAATGTTCAAAATTCCTGTAAGTAATAATATTGCTTTCATGGTCACACTTAGAATTTAAAAGTATCTCTTCGTTTTGGCGTGGCTGAATGTCCTACGCATAAAACACTGAAGGTGGTGGGCTGGAAGGACAGAAATAATTGTCTAGTGCCTGCAGCCAGAATTGAGGATTGTTATTAATCAAATCCATTAATATCCCAACATTAGTGTTATATTGATAAAAAACTAAAACGGTGCATGATAATGCTATTTGGTAAAAGAATTTTTGTTCTTTTTCGAAACTAGTAATGTTATGAGCATTCCAGTTTTTCTTTAGAAGAAGTTCTTTCATATTAAGGACTCCTATTGTCGCTGGGCAATTCACTTTTGAATGCTTTAATGAAGCATAAGCTGAATAGGCAAAAACAATCCAAAAAAGTACAAACACTATTGTTTTTTTCATAAACTTTTGATTTTAATTTTAAGAAATAAATTATCAAAAGCAAGTTCCTTTATCCGTTTTCAAATTTCTAACCGTTTTGCCGATAAACCTATCGGATTTTCCGATAAAAAATTACCAATTTATTGTATCCCTTGTATTAAAAGATGTACTAAATTTAGCATATACTTAGTAGCTAACAATCTTTTCTATGAAACTCATTATCTGTAAGAAAATCAAAGAACTGCGGTTAAGCAACCGCTATTCTCAGGCCGATGTGGCCGATAAACTGCACATGAGCCAAAATGCCTACTCCGAACTGGAAACCGGTAAAGTAAAAAAATTAGATGTGGAGCGGCTGTCGCAAATTGCAGCGCTGTATAAAGTGCCTGTTTACCAGCTTATTGAGATGCCCCCCCCCGATAAGGTTAAGGGTTAAAGGCTAAAGGAAGTTGCCGCTTTGCGTAATTTCCTTCAATATTCAATATTACCTGTTCATTATTCAATGTTTTACTTGCTTATCTCCGCCAGCACTTTCTTATCAATCACCACCGGATATTTTTTCTTCAGGGCTTCGTCCCAGTTCTTCTCTAGTATTTCCTGGTAATCATTTATCACCAGGCCCTTGGCTTCGTTAAAGCTGCGCTGTGTGGGCTGCGGATAGGT
Organism: uncultured Chitinophagaceae bacterium; assembly: GCA_937858715.1. Lineage (GTDB taxonomy): Bacteria > Bacteroidota > Bacteroidia > Chitinophagales > Chitinophagaceae > JJ008. Next base: position 13,656 of record CALLZY010000150.1, read on the forward strand.
GCGGATGATGTAGGCAAAAGAAGCCGTATTATCGTTTACATTCACCACGGGGGGCGATACTAATCCTTCGGCAGGAGTTGTTTTGCCGAGGAAAGGAATCTGATCCCACTCGTAGCGGGAAGAATCGGCAATCACTTTTTCAGCATACTGGTCAGAAAGATTCTTCCAGTTGCCCGGGCTGGCTTTTACGCTTTTATATAATACCTGAGCTGTAATAGAATCAGAACAGAAAAAAATCACCGCTTCGGCGCTTTGCTTCCACAGGTAGCCGGCTTTATTCTTATTGTATAAATTAACGAGTGCTGCAGAATCGCTTTGTGCTTTGTTCCATATTTCCTGCTGCATAATTTCAAAGAAAAGGTTGCCGTCTTTAAATTCCTTCATCTGGTTTTTAAAGTCATCGTTAAAATCTTCAAGATGGTCCCTGTAGTAGTTAAACATTTCATGCTTTATCCATTCTTCTCTTACCTGTTCATAAGGCTTTACACCGCTGCCGTCCTGCTTGTAGCGGTAGCCGTTGGCATAATTCACCCACACCGTAGCATCGTAAACTGAGTCGCCGATAGAAAACAGTGGAGTGGTGGCTATTATTTTTTTACCAATCTCTTTCATGGGCTTCTGGTCGAGCACACTGTCGCTCATAGCCCAGAGTGCCTCATCATCGTAAGGATATTTTTTTACACCGGCCATCCTGTTTACTTTCTCATAAATAAAATCTTTGGATGTCTTCCACCGGCCATCAGTAACAATCTTTTGCTGCAACTCCCGCTGATAGTCTTTATCATCTGCTTTATTAACGACAGGCTTTACGGTTACTCTTTTTACGATATGCCAGCCATAATTTGTCTGGAAAGGCTTACCCAGATCGCCGTCTTTTTTCAATGACCATAATTGTTTTTCGAAGGCGGCGTCATACTGGCCAACGGCAATATCGGGCATAATGCCATTGTTGGCAGCGCTGATGTAATCGTTGCTGAATGCCGATGCCAGTTTGTTGAAGTTTTCGCCCTTCAGTAATAATTTATAAATGGAATCGGCCCTGGCGGCTATTTGTTTTTTTACCTGTTCATCCGCTTCCGGTGGAAAGGCCAGCAAGATTTGCTGCGCTTTCATTTTCCCGGCAGCTTTTCTTTCTTCCAGCTTTTTGAAAATATGCAGTCCGTTTTTCGAACGGACAGGTGTTGAATATTTTCCAACAGGTGTGTTGTACACAGCGGTTTCAAATTCGTAGGGCAATGAAAATGCAGTAATGAAGCCTGCATCGCCTTTATTGCTTTTTGCCAATGGATCATCAGACAGTTGTTGTGCCAACTGCAGGAAATTCTCGCCTTTCGCTAATCGCTGCAACACTTCGTCTTTCTTTTTATTGGCGGCTACGGTATCCACAAATCCTGCTGTATTACGGAAGGAGATAAAGATGTGTGCAAAGTGAACATCCTTCTGGCTGCGGTCAAAGGCTTCCTTGGTCAGCCGCTGCATCATGCCGGGATCGGTCATGTAGTTCTCTGCTATCTGCGTACGCAGGTTGTTTACATCCATTTTCAGTTGCGGAAGTGTGTCATATCTTCTGGCATACGCTTCCGCCACTTTCAGTTTCGATTTGATGTACAGGTCAAGGTATTCGCTGATGGCTTTAGCTTTATCAGGCGCAGGCTTTATATTGTTTTTGCTGAATGCCCGCAGAAACTCAGCAGCAGAAGCTTTTTTTGGCCCATAGGTAAAAAGAGTTTGAGAGGAGACGTTAACAGTAATCAGTCCCGCAACAAGCATTAGCTGAATTCGTTTGCTCATACAGATCCGGTTTTTGGTAGTAAGTTCAGTATAATAACGACAATAGAAGCGAGGCTTCTATTGTCCCTTTATTTTTATGTCAAGGATTTCGTCAATCTGTTCATACGACAGTTTCTTCGCCACAATTCTTTTGTCTTTATCCAGCAGGTATAAAGTGGGGAACGACTGCACATCAAACAATTGCGAATAGCCGGGAATATTGTTGTCAATCCTTACTTTATCGTCTGCTTTTGAATAATACACATTTATCCACTCATTCAGGTTATTGTCGTTGATGAATTTGAGCCAATCCTGTTTGGTTCCGTCAGTTTCTTTTGCTACGGCATACAACTTCAGGCCAAAAGCTTTCCATTTGGCATGATAAAAAGAATCAAGTTTGGGCAGCACCTCCTTGCAATGCCCGCAGGTAGGGTCCCAAAAGGCAACGATGCAGTAAGGAGCATTTACTTCGTAGAGGCTCCACATTTTGCCGGTTGAGTCGGGCAGCAAAATATCAGAAGCCGGTGTCCCGGTTATATTTGCCATCAGGCTGTAGGCCCTGTCAGTAATTATCTTTTTGCTCTTATCGTTCAGCCAGCTGTAGTTTTTGTTAGAGAAGTATTTTTCAAACAGGTGAACAAATACCGCATCCTCCCACATATACTTTTGGTTAAGGTATCGGTTTATAAATTTCACCAGCAGGAAGCGGCTCATCTCATCATTCAGCGAAGCGTTGCCCAGCATCCTGTCAATTTCTTTGATAGTGGAATCCGGATGAAGCGGCACCAGCTGGTTAAAATATTTATCTAATTTTTCTTCAAAGAAAGTAGTGTACGCCAGGCGTCCGTCCCAGAAATAAACACCATCCCAGAAATGATCTTTGTAATAATGGTAAGCCGCTAACGAATCGGCATTGTTTTTTGGATCTTTCAGGTTGCCGGTAAGTATGGGCTCCTTCATACATTGCAGCAAAGCAGCCAGTATGTTATCCGGCTTTGTAGTAATGATATTATCCCGGTAGGCGGTAATGGCCTTATCCTCTTTATTGATGATGTCGTTCAATTTGACAGAATCGGCAGTTGTGGCCGCATTTTTTAACTGTCCCCGTGCTGCATTTATTTTTCCGCCTCTTATGTTCATTTCTTTCTGGTAAGCACTGAAAAGCTCATTGTCGGGTGAGTTGACGAACTTAATGCCTTTTTTGATGGTGGCGGTATCAGCAATTACTCCAAACTTTTGCTGCTTGTCAATCATTAATTCAAAAAAGCCGGCTTTATTGGGATAGCCTATCAGGTAAATGCCACCTTGCAACTTCTTATTACCTTTAAAAACAGCCTCGCTTTTGTCGTTCAGCATCGCTGAATCAATAACAGGGTATGTTTTGCCAAAATAATGGCCCAGGTAGATGTACTGGTTTTTGAAAGGCTTGAATGTCACCTTTATTTCGTAAGAATCCTGGCTAAAAGCAAGGAATGAACTGAGCAGAAAAATTGCGGTAAAAGTCTTCTTCATGGTTTTTAATGAATCCTGTAAAAATAAGGCATTAGGGTTAATGGTTTATAGTAAAGGGTCAGGGGCAAAAGCTGTAAGGTCAAGACCGCTTTGGATTTGAAATGGTTGTATTACTACCAATCTTAAATAGCCCCTGCCACCCGTTTATCTATCGTTGGCCACTAACCTTAAACCCTTCAACCTTTAAACCGTTAAACATATTAGCTTTGCCGCATGCCAAGAAAAAAGAAGAGAAATACGATTATTGAAAAGCTGCTTATTGAAAATTATGCTGCCGAAGGTAAGTCGCTGGCCCGCTGGGAAGGAAAAGTGGTGTTTGTGGAGCGTACCGTGCCTGGTGATGTGGTGGATGTGTTCCTTTTTAAGAACAAAAAGGACTGGGCAGAGGGCTATCCCCTTGTTTTTCATGAACTTTCGCCGAAAAGGGCTACTCCTTTTTGCAGGCATTATGGCGATTGTGGCGGCTGCCAGTGGCAGTCGGTGCCTTATGCTGAGCAGTTAAGCTTCAAATTTCAGCAGGTGAAAGATGCACTGCAGCGGATTGGCAAGCTGCCCCTGCCTGAGTTTATGCCCATTTTGGGCTGCGAGGAAGACCGCCACTACCGCAACAAGCTGGAATATACATTTGGTACTTATCGCTATGTACCGGATGGTGAATATGTAAGGAAAGAGCCGGGTGAAAGGAAAAAGGCAGAACCCGAAAAGACAGGGGCCGCAGGCTTCCATGCCAAAGGCCTTTTTGACAAAATTGTAGACATCAGCGAATGTCACCTGCAGCCTGAACCATCTAATAAGGTGAGAGAAGCTGTAAGACAGTTTGCCCTTGAAAATGACCTGTCTTATTATGATGTGAGGCATCATACCGGGTTTTTAAGAAATATCCAGTTGCGCATCTGTGCCACCGGCGAAGTGATGGTGAATGTGATTGTGGGGGAAGATGATTTTGCCAAAACAGAGCCATTGCTTCAATACCTGATGCAACAGGTGCCTGAAATAACCACCCTGCTGTACACTGTTAATACCAAGAAAAACGACAGCCTTTACGACCTGGAGCCGGTTGCTTATTCCGGAAAAGGATATGTTATTGAAAAACTGGAGGATTTTCAGTTTAAAATTGGCCCGAAATCATTTTTTCAGACCAATACAAAGCAGGCCGAGAAATTGTACCAGGTAACAAGGGATTTTGCCGAACTGACCGGCAACGAAACTGTATATGACCTGTACTGCGGCACCGGTAGCATCGGCATATTTGTAAGCCGGAAGGCAAAAAAAATAATCGGTGTGGAGGTGATTGCCGAAGCTATAGAGGACGCCAAAGAAAATGCACTGCTGAATAACTTGCAGTCATCCGAATTTTTTGCCGGCGATGTGATAAAAATCTGTAACGATGATTTTTTTGCTGCACACGGAAGACCCGATGTGGTTATTACCGACCCGCCAAGGGCAGGTATGCACCCCAAGCTGGTGGAAAAGCTGCTCGAAATGGCGGCACCGGTTATAGTGTATGTAAGCTGTAATCCTGCCACGCAGGCCCGTGACCTGAACCTGCTGGGCGAAAAATATGAGGTAACCAAAGTGCAGCCAGTAGATATGTTTCCACAAACACATCATATAGAAAATGTGGTGCAGCTGAAGCTGAAGAAGCAGGATATTTAGTTTGTTTTGATTATTGTTAATCTTCAAATCTCTCTTTTGAGAAATACTATTTTTGCCGAATGAGCAATTTTCAGTTTACAAGGCCCGACAGGTTTCCGCCAGTTGTCAAAAATCTGATAATAATAAATGCACTGGTTTTTGTAGCGCAGCTGGTTTTTAGAGATATTAACCTTACCGCAAAGATTGGTCTTTGGCCCATTGAGTCAGAGCATTTCAAACCATACCAGGTTGCAACCCATATGTTTGCGCATTCTCCGACTATGATATTTCATATTATGTTCAACATGTTTGCTTTGTGGATGTTTGGACGGATACTTGAGAATGTGTGGGGGGCAAAACGTTTTCTTTTTTTTTATTTAGTATGCGGTATTGGTGCTGCGGCTGCACATCTGGCTATAAACTATTTTGAATACAAAGAAATACTTGATGCAATTAATCAGGCTGAAAGGTTGGGAGATTACAGATCAGCAGAATTTTTAAGAGATTTCCCGGTGTACGCAGTGGGTGCTTCAGGTGCAATAATGGGAATAATGGCTGCGTTTGCCTACCTCTTTCCAAATACACAGTTGTACATCATGCCTTTCCCTTTCCCTGTGAAGGCTAAGTGGGCCGTACTCGGTTTTGCTGCCATCGATCTTTTTGGCGGAGTAGCTAAAATCAGCGGAGATAATATTGCCCACTTTGCACATCTTGGCGGGGCACTTACCGGCTTTTTGCTGGTACTGTACTGGAACAAAACGAATCGTAAAACGTTATATTAGTCTTCACTATTGACCCATCACAACATGGCCTACACCACAAAAAGTAAACGGATGACACTGGGGCAAAGCGGCAATGCCGTTACCATGCTGATAGTGGTGAGCCTTGTTTTTTTTGCAGGGTTAGGTTTTTTGAAAGCCTGCTGGTATTTGTTGTATGATAAAGAAGAAGTGGAAGCATTGTTTGCGAATGACATCATGGCACAGTTTGTACTGCCTGCTGCTAAAGATAAACTGCTCAGCAAACCCTGGACAATACTTACACATATGTTTGCTGATGTCCGTTTCTTTAGTGTACTGGCTAATATGCTCTGGCTTTGGGCTTTTGGTTCCATTATGCAGGAGTTAGACGGCAACAAAAAAATAGCGCCGGTATTCATTTATGGTTCACTGGCCGGGGCTGTGGCATTCTTTATTGCATACCAGTTGTTGTCAGTATTACTTCCTTATCAGCAATCAGCTTATCTGTCTGGTGGCGGGGCCGGAGTAATGGCCGTGGTAGTGGCCACCACATTGTTGGCACCACAGTACAGACTGCTTCCTTTAATAAGCGGTGGCATACCCTTGTGGGTGCTTACGGTACTCTACCTGTTATCGCACATTGCCACTACTTTACCATCTGGCGATATCAGCACTTTTATTACGTTGCTGGCGGGTGCTGCTGTTGGTGCTTTGTATGTGGCGTTCTTAAAAATGGGCTACGACTACAGCCGCTGGTTAAGCAATTTTTTTGATTGGGCTGCTAACCTCTTCAATCCCAACAAGCAAAAAAAGGAGAAAGAAAAAGACGATTTTGTAAGCCGGTTTACTGCTGCGCAAAAGGCTGGTAAGTCCTCAACTCAACAGGAAGAAATAGACCGAATACTGGATAAAATAAATGAGAAAGGCTACCAATTTCTTTCTAAAGAAGAAAAAGAGTTACTGAATAAGGTTGCAGAAGAAGATAATAAATGATGTTTTCACTTTTCAGTAATTTGCATATATGTCTTCAAAGCTCCGTCTCTTCACCAAGCGGTTTTTTATTATCGTCAACATCATTGTGGTGGCGGTGTTTTTGCTGGCATGCCTTGTTCCCTGGCTTAGCCCTAAAACATGGTGGTTTATTTCATTCCTTGGTTTGGCATTTCCCTTTTTGCTGTTTATTGTTCTGCTGTTTTTGGTGTGGTGGCTGATTGTTCTTAAACCCCGGCTGGCATTAATATCAGCAGTGGCCTTGCTGCTGGGTTATAAAAGCATTGGAGCTTTCCTGGCCTTTCACAGTCCCCGTGCATTTAACTACAAAAAAGAACCGGGCACTCTTCGGGTGGTATCATGGAATGTGGCCCGTTTCCTGGAGCTGAAGCGGAATAACAATGAAGGCAGCATGAAGCGCCTGAAAATGTTTGACCTGATTAAACAGCAGGATGCAGACATTCTCTGTTTACAGGAGTTTCATACTTCTCTTAAGCCCGATTGTTATGATAATATAACACCCATCAGGGAGTTAGGGTATCCGTATTTCTATTTCTCGTTTGATGAGGATGGCGATCAGCATTATTACAGTTCCATCATCTTTTCTAAGTACCCGATTCTCGACACCGGACTGGTGCGGTATCCGCGGCCCACATTGCCGGATGTATTGCTTTTTACTGACATAAAATACAACAACGACACCATTCGCCTGTACACTACCCACCTGCAGTCGAACCTGTTGAATAAAAATGATTTTGAAAGGCTGAACAAGATAAAAAGCGGCGATGACAGTATAGTGTCTAATTCCAAAAGTATTTTGTCAAAACTGAAGCGGGGTTCGATAAACCGCGGCATACAGGCAAAGGTGATTGATGAGGTGGTGGATGTGGCGCCATACCCTGTGCTGTTGTGTGCCGACCTGAACGATGTGCCTAATTCCTATACTTATTTTACGGTGAGGGGAGATTTGCAGGACGCCTTTCTGAGAAAAGGGGCAGGCATAGGCCGTACCTACGCCTCTGTTTCACCCACACTGCGCATCGACTATATTTTCACTGATGAGCGGTTTAAGGTTAAGCAGTTTAACCGTATTGTAAAACGCCTCTCCGATCATTATATGCTGGTGGCGGATGTGGAGTTGAAGAAGTGAACCGGAACTGCTATCTTTGAAAAAATGAGAAATCACTTTTTACATATCATTTGCCGCTGTCCCTCCGGGACAAAGTAATTATTGCCCTGTCCGGGCTTTCTTTGGACATTTTTCAATCTTATTAATCATCTTTGCTCATCTGTGTTACTGTAGTTGAAGTGTGCGACACAAGGAACGATGATAGCAGTACCGGCGATGACTAAATAAATAACTATGTCAGATTTAAAAGTTTATAATTCTTATTCAAGGCAGAAAGAAGTGTTTACTCCGCTTACTCCCGGTCATGTGGGCATGTATGTGTGCGGTCCAACCGTTAGCGGCGAAAGCCACCTGGGCCATGCAAGGCCATACATCACTTTTGATGTGGTGTTTCGTTACCTGCAGCACCTTGGTTATAAGGTAAGGTATGTGCGCAATATTACCGATGCCGGCCACTTTGAAGAGGAAGGCCGTGAAGCTGTTGATAAAATTGCCACAAAAGCCGTGTTGGAAAAATTAGAACCAATGGAACTGGTGCAGAAATACACCAACCTTTTTCACTGGGCGATGGAACAGTTTAACACATTACGACCGTCAATTGAACCAACAGCAACAGGACATATTGTGGAGCAGGTGGAAATGATAAAAAAACTGATTGCCGAAGGCTATGCTTATGAAACCAATGGGTCGGTTTATTTTGATGTAAAGAAATATGCGGCATCATACGATTATGGGAAACTGAGCGGCCGTGTTATTGATGACCTGCTCGAAACAACCCGTGAACTGGAAGGACAGGACGAAAAACGGGATACTGCTGATTTTGCACTTTGGAAAAATGCTTCGCCAGAACATATTATGCGCTGGCAGAGCCCATGGGGAGTTGGTTATCCCGGCTGGCATATTGAGTGCTCTGCGATGGCCACAAAATACCTGGGCGCACAGTTTGATATTCATGGCGGTGGTATGGACTTGCTGTTTCCGCACCATGAGAGTGAAATAGCGCAAAGCACTATCTGTAATCATTCGGCACCGGTACGGTATTGGATACATAATAACATGATAACCATCAACGGTAAGAAGATGGGCAAGAGTTACAACAATGTTATTAAACTGACAGAGTTGTTTAGTGGTAATCATCCTGTGCTGGAGAAAGCCTATCACCCGATGACCATCCGCTTCTTCATTTTGCAGACACATTACCGCAGCACACTCGACTTCAGTAATGAAGCACTACAGGCAGCGGAAAAAGGATTGAAACGGTTGTGGGATGCCTACGAAAAGCTACAAGCTATGAGCTACACATCAGAAGCCGGAACCCGACAGCTATCGGGTCAGAAATCAGAAGTTGATGCAGAACTCGAAGCTAAATGCTCGAAGCTCATAACTGAACTTCCAGAGTTTATGAACGATGACTTTAGTACAGCAAAAGTACTGGCCAATATGTTTGAGCTGGTGCCGGTGATCAATTCAATGAAGGATAATATCATTCCTGTTTCGGCGCTGAGCAAAGAGACATTTGAACTGCTGCAATCGCAGATGAGATTGTATGTGGAAGGTATTTTCGGTCTTCAATCTGTAACAGAAGCGGATAATGAAAAACTGAAAGGGGTGATGGATTTGCTGATTGACATCCGTAAAGAAGCAAAAAGCAGGAAAGACTTTGTAACCTCCGATAAGATAAGAAACCAGCTTGCAGGACTTGGTATTCTTTTAAAGGATGAAAAGGGTGGCGGGATGAGCTGGGCGATTGAGTAAGATCAGGCTCATTTTTTTAGTAGCCGGCAAAGCAATTTGCCGGTTTTTTATTTATCGTTAAACAAATCCACTCTCTTATAATAACGTTTCACTCTCTCTATTATACTGTTCACTCCCCATTGTATTCCATCAGCTCTTTTGGTTTTGTTATATCATTAAACAAAATCAAAAAAATATGAAACTTAACAAAATTATCTCCAGAACAGGCCTCTTTTTTTTATTGTCAACTCCATTGATAATGGTTAGTTGTGATAAAGACGAAAAGACTGAACCCGCCAATACCATTACTGATGTAGTGGTAAACAATGAAAATTTCAGCACTTTGGAAGCTGCTGTATTAAAGGCTAATCTGCAGGGCACACTCAGCGGTGCTGGTCCTTTTACTGTTTTTGCGCCTGATAATGCTGCTTTTACTGCATCTGGAATTACAGGCACAACACTTAACAGCCTTACGCAGGCACAGGCCGCAAATATTATTCTTTATCATGCTATAGGTTCAAAAATTATGGCGGCTGATGTTCCGGCGGGACCAAATGCGAAAGTGGTTACGGCTAGTGGGGATTCTGTTTTTGTAACAAAAAATGCAAACGGTGTGTTTGTAAATGGCATCAAGGTAAATACGGCTGATGTAGCTGCAGACAATGGTGTCGTTCATGTAGTAGGCAGGGTAATTATGCCTCCTACAGGAAATATTGTTGAAACAGCTGTTGCCAGCCGCCTTGATTCATTAGTAAAAGCAGTTACAAGAGCTACTACTGCACCGGGTGGTGACCCGACATTAGCCAACACACTTTCTACAGCAAGGCTCACTGTATTTGCACCTACCAATGCCGCTTTCACACAATTGCTTGGTGCCCTGAGCCTTACAGATATTAACCAGATTCCAATTTCCACCTTACTGGCAGTCTTACGTTACCATGTAGTGGCAGGAAGGGCCTTTTCATCTGATCTGAGCAACGGGAGCCTGGCTATGCTCGCCGGTGGAAACACCACCATAAGCCTGACTACAGGAGCTACTATCCGTGGCAATGGTAATAGTGGAAATGCCTCAAACATCACCGCAACGAACATTATGTGCAGGAATGGTGTTGTACATCTGATTGACAGGGTACTTTTACCCTAAAATTATTCCGGAATTCTCTTTATGAAAAACCTTGTCAGTCCCGTCTCCGCTGTGACGGGACTGATTTATCAATTTAAGACAGGCATGTTCAACCACCGCTACAGATATATTTCTATAGGCTTGCTGGCACTGTACACTTTTGTGAATACAGAGCTCTGCAATGTGTATTATTATTTTGACATTGAAATTGAGTGGTACTATGCATTTCTGACCATCCTGTTTATCACAGGATTTGCCTGGGAAGGAAACAGGCTACTGGAACCCTTTATCCAGCAACGGGTACAACCACAAAAGAACAAGTGGCGTTATCTCGGGATCTTTTTTATTGCGGGGAATATTGTTGCCTCTATTACCGCCATTGCCATGGTATATTTTATCGGCAATGTGATGCATGGGTATACCTGGCAACAAAACATTAACCCTCTGAAGCTGAACATTATTTATGTTAGCCTAGTCAATTTATTTTTCCATCTTGTCAATGCGATTTTCTTTTTCTTCCGGGAGTACCGCAATCAATGGATGGAAACAGAGGAATTACGCCGCAGTTCCACCCAGGCCGAACTGGAAATGGTGAGAAGCCAGATAAACCCTCATTTTTTATTTAATAATCTCAATGTGCTTTCCGGAATGGTTATAAAGGATAATCCGGAAGCAAATAAATTTATTGAAGAGTTTTCCAAAGTTTACCGTTATATCCTGAACAACCATCAAAAAGAACTTGTGGAACTTCGTTCAGAACTAGAGTTTATACAGCCTTACATATTCCTGTTGAAGAAACGATTTAATGATGGCCTTGTGGTTGATATGAATGTCGCAGACAAACACAAGAACCTGTATATAGTTCCCGCTGCACTCCAGATGCTGATTGAAAATGCAATAAAGCACAATGTGGTGTCGCAACACCGGCCTCTGCATATTGATATTCATTCCAACGGTAATGAAACCCTGGTGGTTAAGAATAACCTGCAGCCAAGAATCATGAGTGAACCATCCGGACGTATCGGCCTGCAGAATATACGCCGCCGTTACGAGATTGTGAGCGGCCGTGAGGTGGAAATCAAAAAATCAACAACAGATTTCGAAGTTACCTTACCATTATTAAACCTTAACTGACAGACTATGAAATTGATTATTGTGGAAGATGAAAAACTGGCAGCAGAACGGTTGAAAACACTGGTGAAAGAATATGACCCCGCTATTGAAGTACTGGTCTGTTTGGAAAGTGTGGAAGAAACAGTGCAGTATCTCCGCCATCATGCATCACCTGATCTGCTGTTGCTGGATATACATTTGTCGGATGGGCATAGTTTTGAAATATTCAGCCAGGTCAATTACACAAAACCGGTGATATTTACAACGGCTTATGATCAGTATGCTCTCGAGGCTTTCAAAATGTTCAGTATAGATTATATCCTCAAACCGGTTACTCTGGAAGCATTAGCAGTTGCTATTAACAAGTATAAGAACATGGCTTCAGGGTTTGTTTCAGCAGACTTTCAGCGGTTGATACCGCAACTGACCGGCAGGGATTATAAAAAAAGGTTCTTAGGTAAAGTGGGACAGCGTTTGTTTTTTGTTGACACTGCTGATATAGCTTATTTCCAGGCTGATAATAAAGTAGTGTATATGTACGACAAAGAAAACAACTGCTATCTTGTTGAACATACGATGGAGAAACTTGCTGTAATGCTCAATCCGAAATATTTCTTCCGTCTTAACAGGCGTTATATTGTAAATATTGATGCTGTTCAACAGGTAAAGCCATATTATAATGGTCGTTTAAAGGTTTCACTTAAAGGACAAAAGCACCCTGATGAAATGGTAATCAGCCGTGAACGGGTTTCAGAGTTCAGGGAATGGGCTGAAGCCTGAGTTGAGTTTTGCACAATACTTATTGCAACCTCGCAGATTTTTTGATACTTTTTTCTCAAAGCGGTTTTTATACAACATCAGTCACCTGTATTCCGGTTAATAATTTTTGATGATTGTATAAAAGCATGATCTCATGTAAGTAAATTAAAAAATGAGGAACCTTTAAAATCTGATGGAGATTTTTCTATAAGTTTTTATATTTATTTCTCAAATCAGAAAATGGTTTATATCGCCCATCTCTCCAAAGACAAAAAGCTGAAGAAGCTCCTCGGCATTCATCCGCCGCACAGGCTGAAAAAAAGAAGAAACATCTGCACTTACCTCTGTGCTTCCATCATGAGCCAGCAACTGAGTACTAAGGTGGCCGATGTTATCTACCGCCGCTTTCTCGCACTGTATAACGATAAAGAGCCGTCGCCACAGCAAATAATTGATATGCCGTTTGATACATTGCGCAGTATTGGCCTCAGCAATGCCAAAACAAACTATGTAAAGAATGTGGCCAGGTTTGAAATTGATTTTGGCATGAGTGCTGCGAAGCTGAATAAAATGAGCAATGAGGAAGTGATTGAATACCTTACCCAAATAAAAGGCGTGGGCCGCTGGACGGTTGAAATGCTGCTGATGTTTGCCCTCGGCCGGGAGGATGTGTTTGCTGTGGACGACCTGGGCATACAGAATGCTATGATAAAACTGTACGGGCTTGATAATAGCGATAAGAAGCTGCTGAAAGAAAAGCTGATAAAAATTTCAGACAAATGGAGCCCATACCGCACTTATGCCTGCCTGCACCTGTGGCAGTGGAAAGATAATTCGCCGGGAAAGTAAATTGTCAATGCACACTCATCACTTCAACCTCTGGTATGGAGTGCAGAATGAGCTGTATGTGCTTGCGGTGTGCTTTTGATTTAAAGTTGTGTATAATTTCCAGCACATCGTTGTCTATATAATTGCTATGGTTACCGTTAATTTCCACTACTGAGTATTCCGGCACTTTGTCTAAGTATTCCAGCAGTTTCTTTTTATTCATGTAGCTGACATTCATGGCAAGCTCTATGTTGCAATGCTTGTGGTGTCCCTCGCTTTTTTCCTCCACGATGAAGCCGGCCTGGTAAGTATGTTTGATAATAAAATAGATTGAGTAAATAACCCCGATAGCCACGCCAATCAGAAGGTCGGTAAAGAGGATAGCCGCTACTGTGAAGATGAAAGGAATAAACTGCTCTCTTCCCTGTTTGTAGATAGCCCAGATCATTTTTGGCTTGGCCAGGTTATAGCCGGTGCGGATTAAGATTACTGCCAGTACACAATAAGGTATCATGTTAAGAATACTTACGGCAAACAGCACGGCCAGCAACAGCCATACGCCATGGGCAAAACCTGAAAGTTTGGTACGGGCACCTGCCTCGGCGTTGGCCGAGCTTCTTACGATTACGGCGGTAATGGGCAGGCCACCTAAAATACCGCTGAGAAAATTGCCGGTTCCCTGTGCCACCAGTTCCCTGTTTTGCGGAGTGATGCGGTTGTAAGGATCCAGCTTGTCGATGGCTTCCACACTGAGCAATGTTTCTAATGAGGCAACAAAACAGATGACAACTGCTGTTCTCCATATTTCAGTATTGCTGAAAAGATGGGTTACATCAGGCAGTTTCACATCTGCGAAAATATTATCTGGCAGGGTGATGTACTGTGAGGGCATCAGTGCCAGTGAAGAGCCGCTTCTTTCGAGGAGCCATGCGAGCATGACACCAAAAAAAACTGTGATGAATGAAGTGGGCAGGAAATTGACTTTCTTCGATAATGTTCTTTTCCATACAATGAGCAAAACCAGTGAAAGAAGTGCAACAAGGATGGCGCCTTTTGAGATAGTCTGGTACAGGCTCTTTATTTCGCTGAAGCCATGCTTTAATGTGAGGATATTGAAAAGTTCGTTTCTCCAGAAGTCGGGTTTGTTGTAACCAATAAGCAGCGGCACCTGTTTGGAAATAAGGATGATACCGATGGCCGCCAGCATACCTTTAATAACTGCAGACGGGATAAAATGGGTAAAGCCGCCCAGCTTAAAAACACCTAATAATATTTGCAGTATGCCGCCGATGGAAACAGCCATAAAGAACAAAGGCATTCCTTTTTCGGGACCGCCCAGAGTGGCGATAGCGGCTGCACAAATGGTGGTAAGACCGGCCGCCGGACCGCTTACACTCAACTCTGACTTGCTGAATAATGAAATGACTATGCCGCCAATAATGCCCGCAATGAGGCCGGCGTACATGGGCGTATCGGATGCCTGCGCCACACCAAGACATAAGGGAAGTGCCACAAAGAAGACTGTAATGCTTGCTTTGAAATCGTGGCGTAAGAAACTGAGTAAAAAGAACCGGGTTTTTCTTCTGGAGTAAAACATGACAGGCAAAGGTCGCAAAAAAAAATGCCAGTTTTTAAAGAAAAAAAGTATCCTTTAATCCGTGAAAGTGAGGCCCCCGGCGAGTTTTCATACGGCTAAATGCGTATTTATTTAATTTCGCTGCAAAATTCTGACTGTATGAAAAGGCTCTCTTTGATTATCCTCCTCGCAGTCTTCATAATGTTTTCTGAAAGCAGGTCTGTTGCTGCACAGTCCGGTAAAGATGGTGCTGAAACAATTACTACCGCCGGTGTAATCTTTAACCGGTACACTACCCTGGCTTCGTCTGCATCAGCCGGAAGCATTTCAATTTCCGTTTCGAATGCTGCCAGCCTGGCGGCAGGTGCTATTGCGGGGGCGACTAATAATCCCTATGCCACGGTAGCATTAGGCTATGGCGACCTTGTAATGATTATTAAAATGCAGGGGGCAACCATCAATACTACCAACACCCTGGCTTATGGAACTGTTGCTTCTCTTAACAATACCGGTGTATATGAAATAAAAGTGGTGAGGGGCGTTACCAGTAACCTTATTACTTTTTGTTCGGGATTATCTTATAGCTATACGGTAGGAGGAACAGAAAGGGTGCAGGTAATCAGGATACCCCGGTTAAGTGCTTTAACAATTAATGCAGCGGCCAGCCTTACCGCACCGGCATGGGGAAGCAGCTATACAGGCGGTGTGGTTGCTGTGGAAGTAAGCGGAAATACTATCGTTAATGGAAGTATAACTGTTGCCGGCCTGGGATACCGTGGCGGTGCAGTGGATAACAACTCATCGGGTGCGCCAGGGGGTTCCACAAATTATATAAGCACAGCCTCAACAGATGGTGGTGAAAAGGGAGAAAGCATTGTTGGTTACCAGGCAGATTATGATGCAGCGGGGCGGTATGACCGTGGAGCCCCTGCCAATGGCGGTGGCGGCGGCAACTCCCACAACGCCGGTGGCGGTGGCGGAGCCAATGGTAACAATGGCAATACATGGACAGGACAGGGAGTAATGGTTACAAGCGTATCAAACCCTTTGGCAGCATGGGCACTGGATCCGGGATATATTGCAAATGGTAACGCTCTGACCAGCTCATCCGGCGGCGGACGGGGCGGGTACTCTTATGGTTCTGCTAACCAGGATGCCACTACTACAGCACCCGGCAATACGGCATGGGGCGGCGATTACAGAAGAGAAGCGGGTGGCCTTGGCGGAAGACCGCTTACCTATGCCACCAATACCCTTTATATGGGTGGTGGCGGTGGTGCCGGTGATGCCAATAATACAGCAGCACAAAATGGTGCGAATGGCGGCGGCATTATTTATCTGCTCGGAACCGGTACACTGAGTGGTTCAGGTTCCATAAACGCCAACGGTGCAAACGCTTTACCAACTATTAGCGGACATAACGATGCTCCTGGCGGCGGTGGCGGTGGCGGGGCTATCCGGTTAAATATCCAGGGAGCAATAAGCGGGGTTACCATCAGTGCCAACGGGGGTACCGGAGGTAACCAACTGATAACAGCTGCAGAAAGTGAAGGACCAGGTGGTGGTGGTGGTGGTGGTTATATCCGCACCACAGGTACGCCAACTGTTACTGTTACAGGCGGTGCCAACGGAACAACCACTTCCACAGCAGTAACAGAATTTACCAATAACGGCGCTACTGCCGGTGCCACCGGACAGGTACAAAATGCACAGACTTTTGAAGCGGCCCCCACACTGAGCTGTTTTCCGCTGCCGGTAACACTTGTTTCGTTTGAAGCCAAAATAAACAGCGAAAAAGAAGGTATCCTGACATGGTCAGGTACAGAAGAGAACAATATGTTGTTTTACATAGTGGAATACAGCACAGATGGAACACAATGGCAAACCCTGAGCCAGGTGGCAGCCCGTAACCAGCCGGGCATACAACAATACGCTGTAAACACCGGCCGTGTGTCAGGCACCCGATTTTATCGCCTGCGTATTGTAAATATGGATCAGTCGTACCAGTACAGCGAAACCCGGTTGCTTACCGGTGAGTTCAGGCCAAGGGTATCCATAAACGGGGGCATTGTATTACTTACAGGCGTTGCACCGGATGCAACAGCCGTACGGATATATAACTCATCAGGGGCGCAGGTAGCCATCCGAAACCTTGCAGGCGAAACTTCTTTCCCTGTTGGCACAGAAAAACTGGCTGCTGGTGTTTATTATCTCAGGGTACTTTACCGTTCGGGGCAGGAGGAGGTAATCAGATTTATTAACCGGTAATAACCCGTATGGCTACAGGGCTAGCCGGGTTTATATACAGCCAAAGGCTGAGGAAGAAAATAGGGAATGCGAAGTTGGAAACTTTGCAGAGCAGTTTATAGGTGCTATTGTGCCGTTGCAAGTGTAGTTTCCTTTTTGCCAAAGGCAATTCCCTCTTTGCCGTAGCCTGTTTTCTTTTTGCCGAGGGCAGTTTTCCTTTTGCCAAAGGCAGTTTTCTTTTTGCCAAGGGCAGTTTTCCTTTTGCCAAAGGCAGTTCCCTCTTTGCCGTAGCCTGTTTTCTTTTTGCCGAAGGCAGTTTTCCTTTTGCCGAAGGCTATTTCCCTTTTGCCAAGGACAGTTTTCCTTTTGCCAAGGGCAATTCCCTTTTTGCCGGAGGCAGTTTTCTTTTTGCCAAGGGCAGTTCCCTTTTTGCCGGAGGCAGTTTTCTTTTTGCGAAGGCAATTCCCTTTTTGCCGAGGGCAGTTTCCTTTTTGCCGGAGGCTATTTTCTTTTTGCCGAGGACAGTTTTCCTTTTTGCCGGAGGCAGTTTCCTTTTTGATAAAGACTATTCCGGGTCTGTTGGGTGAGTTATGCCTTTATAAACTCATGCCAGATGGCGATGGGGGCGATGGCTGTCCAGCCGCAGAAGTCTTTGCGGGAGTCGCTGCCCTGCTTTAAGAAATCGGGGGCATAGTTTTCCCAGAAGGTGCCGGTGGCTTTGTACACCTGCGCCACACACCAGTAGTATTGTTTTGCCAGTTTGGCTGCCAGTTCCGGCTTGCCACAATGCTGCAAGCCACGGATGACCATGTAGGTAGTGGGTGCCCAGTTGCTGCCGAGCCAGTAACCACCGGCGGGGGTATACTGTGGCTGATTGGCCGGGAAACTGGCCACGGGAAACTTGCGCCAGAACTCGTTTGGGTTGGTGAGGTGTGAGAGGAAACGTTCGAGCCTGTCATCCGGCACCAGGCCGGCCAGCAACACCCAGAACATGCCGATGTGCTTGCGGCGGATTTGTGTGCCATAACCGAGGTCGTAATAAAAACTGTCTTCTTCGTTCCAGCAAAGCCGGTTGACGGCTTCTTTTGTTTCGTTGTAAAATGTGGTGTACGCTGCAATATGTTTTTTGTGACCAGTGATACGGGCAATGGTGCTGAGGTTGGTGGCGAAAAGTGCCATCTGTGCAGTGATGTCAACCGAACGGCCCTGGCGGTTCCAGGCGGGACTGAGGCCGTTGTAATCGAAAATCTCCGGGTAGAGATTGACAAGCTGTATGCCCTCGCCATCATCTTTCCAGCCGGGCGGGAACCGTTCGATATTATCCATGCCGGAGCCAAAGGCATCGTTGAAAAACAGGTGGTCATCCATGCGGTAGTGTTGCAGCAGGAATTGGTAAAAGCGGCGCAGGTGAGGATACACTTTTTTCAGCCGGCTGCGGTTGGGCTGCCGGCTGTGCAGTTCCAGTTCGGCAAAGGCGAGCAGCGGCGGGTTGATGCTTACCGGATGCTCTTTTGACCACATGGTTTTGCCTTCTTTGGTGTACTCACGGCTGATGAAGCCATCGGCCTCCTGCAGGTTGTAGAAATTATCGAGTGCATTGGCTATGGGCAGTTCCTGCTGGTGGTATTTAGCATAGGCGGCAATGAAGCAGGTATCCCACAGGAAGATGTTATTGCTGAAGGCGGCATCGGCATAGGGCTTTTTGTAGGCAGGGTCGGCAGGGCCGCCACGAACTTTGCTTTTGGCAATGCGCAGGGCGGCGGCATACATTTCCTGTTGGAGTTCGGGAGGTACGGTGTAGTCATCATCATTGCCGGGGAGGAACAAAGCCTGTAAGGAAGGGCTGATGAAAACACCGGCACCACCGAGTGCCAGTTGCTGTAGAAATGTTTTGCGGTTGGGCATGGCAGCAAATTATGAGGTGTAAGGTAGTGTATAAACGGGGGAATAGCAGGAAGGCTGTGGAAGGATATAGAGAATGCGGGGTTGGAAATTCGCAGAACAGGGTTGGTTATAGTCTTTCTATTGCAATATTGATTTTAATTCTTCAATAGTTAACGGTGGGTCAGCTCTATGTAACATAGCATGACAGTTTGGGCAAACAGGTCTTAAATCTTCTATTGGATTAACTTCATAGTGCTCTCTAATATCTGCAAGAGGCGTTACATGATGAACATGAATGAAGCCCTTCCCGTGTTCTCCAAACTTTTTTTCAAAATCAAAGTCACAAACTATGCAATTTGACCCATAGTGTTTTATGCAAAGGTCTCTTGCTTTGCTATTTCGTTCATAAGCGTTAACGGTTATTGTCCGTTTAGCCCCTTCAAAAAGGATCTGCTGTTCTTCGGATGGTATTT
This sequence comes from uncultured Chitinophagaceae bacterium, assembly GCA_937858715.1. Lineage (GTDB taxonomy): Bacteria > Bacteroidota > Bacteroidia > Chitinophagales > Chitinophagaceae > JJ008. Next base: position 33,169 of record CALLZY010000150.1, read on the forward strand.
CATCTGGAAAAGGTACGTCTGCAGTTAATCCAGTTTCTTTTAATGCCTCTGCAAGTTCCGGTTTGAGCTGCCACACAAAAAACTTGTCGTCATCCCAGCCATTAAAAAACAAGTCCCAATATTTGAATTTCTTTGTACTTCTCGCTGTGAAGTTAATGTCGTAATCTTGAGCAATTCGTTTTGCATATCTACCAATTTCTAAATTTAATAAGCCTTGAGGGGCTTTACTCTGGTAACCAAGAATACGGCCTACTTGGCTTGCATAAGCGTATTTTCCTTCAAAAGCATAAAGTGTCTGAAATATGGTGATGTCAAGGTCATTGGTTAAATTACTGTCTTGCAAAATTTCTATCCACTGTGAGGTTGTAAGCTCTGATGCCATTTGTTAGAATGATTTCTGATTAAGGTAGTATAAGGTTATATAAATATACAACACCAAAAAGCAAATCAAAAGTGTATTGTAAAAAAGCAACTATTACAAGCCGCAATTTGTATTGCTGTAATGGAGAAGCTTAATGGTGTGTGAAACACTAAATACTTGTCTTTCTAAGAACATAATTGAGGCGGCTGTATATCATAAAATTAACAAGGTTGCGCAAATTGGTTTTTCTGTCCAGCAGGCGGCTAAAGATTGAGTTCACACTGTAAAAGTGTTTATTGGCTTTTACAGTTGCTTCGCCTAATTTTTCTGCCGTCATTAATTTTGGAATAAAGGCTGCCTGGTTATACCGGTAGCCGGGATGGTTCCACCAATGCCCGTCGTACAGCAGGCGGTTTTCTTTTTTAAACTGCTCATATACCTGCGTTCCGGGATAGGGCATCAGCACATGAAAAAAGGAAAGTGTGAATTTGTTTTTAATGGCAAACTCAACGGTCTTGTCTATGGTATCAAGGGTATCAAAATCGTTTCCAATCATAAAGCTTGCCCATGTTAGAAAACCATAATCCCTGAAAATTTCCAATGCTTCTTTATACCCGTTGAAATTGCGGATGTTTGGCGATTTGTTGAACCATTTCAGCGTATTGATATTTATAGATTCAAACCCGATCAAATTGCCGACACAACCACTGTCGGCCATAAGCCTGAGCAACTCTTTGTCGGTTACCATATCAATGCTGGTCTGGCTTGCCCATTTTACTTTTAAGGGGATAAGTTCACGGAGAAAGACTTTAAGTTCTTTTTTGTCTGAAACCATATTGTCGTCAACAAACAGAATGGTTTTCAGTTTATCTTTTTCGATTTCGTATAAAACATCTTCGAACCTTCTGCATTTGTGCGAATGCTTAAAAAAGCGGGAAACAGAACAAAAGCTGCAATTGAACTTGCAGCCACGGCTGAACTGCATCAGTGAAACAGGAAGGTATTTTTTCCCTTTAAAAATGGCCCGGTTGGGAAAACAGCCATCCTGGGGAATGCCAAAAGTGGAGTGGTAAATCTTTTGAAGCTTGTTTTGTTTTGCATCCAGGATGAGCTGATTCCAGACAGGTTCTGCATCGCCAACAACGATTGCATCTGCATAGTTTACAGCTTCCTCCGGAAGCAACGAAATATGCATTCCCCCGAGAACAACTTTTATATCCCTTTTTTTATATGCTGCCGAAATCTCGTAGGCTCTGAGGGCACTGAAGGAATCAACGGTGATACAAACCAAATCGGTTTGTTCGTCAAAAGGTATTTGTTCGAGCCGGTCATCATACATGACTACCTGGTCGGGGTCGTTTACCAGGCCTGCAATGATGGCTAATGGCAACGGCTCCATACTGCCGTCGTTCAGGTTATAACCTGAAATGGCACAGCTGATGCCTGGTTTTATTAATGTGATTTTCATCAGAAAATATTTGGGGTTACTTTTCTTTTTACATATCGCCTGTAATGAAAATTTATAGCTAATGAAAACAGTAACATTTTTGGGTTTCTCCATAAGGTCCGGTTAAGCAGTATGCGATGGAAAATGCTTTTCAGTGAGAAAACCTTCTTGTTAAGCCACCAGTACATTTCGGTAAGTTTTTCCGGTTCAATTTTTAGTGGCCTGTGCACACAGCGGGTGCCGTCAAACAGCCGGAGATCATCTGTTAACATTCTGCCCTGCCGCTCAAGTTCTTTATGCAGCCCGGTTCCGGGTATTGGGGTTAGAATATAAAAACGGGGAATGGGTACTTTGTTCCGGTTAATAAAGTTGTAGGTTTCACGAATGGACTCTTCGGTATCATGGTCGGTTCCAACAATCATTTCGGTGCTGACTGTTATACCATGGCGGGAGAGTATTTTGATATTTTGCTCATGTTCATTTGCCTTCAGCCATGGCTTGTCAAGACTGTTGATGGCATCCTGTTGTATGCTTTCAACTCCAAAACTCATCAGGTCGCAACCTGAGTCCCTGACTATTTTGAGCAAATCAGTTCGTTTTGCCAGGTGAATGGCACACTGGCTTGCCCATTTCATTTTTAATGGTACAATTTTTAAACAAAGTTCTTTCAGGTAGTTGGGATTAGAAACGATATTATCATCAATCAGGTAGAAGCGGTTAAACCCGAGGCGTTTCACTTCTTTAATATCTCTTATCACCTCATCAACCGGGCGGAATAAATATTTGCCCTCGTACAGGCAGGCGATTGAGCAGAAGGAGCACTTATATGTGCAGCCACGTCCGGCCTGTACGGGCAGCATAGCTCCAATTTTCTTTTGAGTAAGTAAATCGTAACGGGGCAGGGGCAGATTTTTTAATTCATGAATGGGGTAATTATATAACGGTTTAATAGTGCCGCTTTCTTCGTAGTCCTGCAACATTTTCGGGTATGAAATTTCTGCATCGCCAATTACAACCGAATCAACATGTTTCATCGCTTCTTCGTATGCTATCGAAGCCATGTATCCGCCCATTACAACAATTTTGCCCCGTTTCTTAAATTCAGCAGCAATTTCCAGACCTCTGAAAGTGGCATGTCCCATACTTCCGATGGCCACAATATCGGCCTCTGTATCAAAATTGATTTCATCAACCACTTCGATAAGAAGTTCTACTTCCCAATGTGATGGAGTATAAGCTGCGAGGAGCGGAAAGGCTAAACCGGGTAAATTAATCATCCGCTGCTTGCAGAGTTTTCCGTTTTCTGCATATTGAGTAGGTTGTATGAAAAGGATTTTAGGCATTGTTTTCGGATTCTTTAATTTTCATTTTGTATTGCTTTGTGACCCTGTATCCGCCAATGAGCATTTTCAGAAGCATTTTAGGTTTGTTTGTTGTAAGGTATTTCCAAATGGCTTTGCGGTTGAACAGAATTGCGTTGTATGCCTTTAGTATTTCCCTGTAAAATTCTGATACTGGTAATTTCTCAGGCCGAACAGCAATATGTGCCAGGTCCCAATGCGGGTAATTGTGACGGTCAATGATGATTTGATCTTGTGGGTAACTGATTCCGGTTTTTGGTAATGGTGTTAAAGGCTGAAGGTTTACAAAATGAATGCCGAGTGATTTGATTACTGTTACCATATTTTTAAAGTCGCTTTTATCCCATTCCGGCGGAATGATAATGGTGGCAAATACATCAATTTTTTCCCGGTTCAATACGGCCATTGTTTCTTTATTGTTCTCAACAGATGTTTTTTTGTTGTATTTGTCAAGTTCTTTTTCTGAGAAACTTTCAAAGCCAACAATTACTGTCCGCAGGCCAATGTTGGCAAGTTCATGCATGATGTCCGGGTTCTTAGCAATAAAATCGGCCCGCCCATATACCAGGTAGTGTTTATGAATATTTCTTTGTTTTACCTCTGCTATGAATGCCTGAAGCCGTTTCCTGTCAAACAGAAAATCATCATCAACGATGTAAATTTCCTTTTGCTCAATCTGCTCAAGTTCCCGGATTACTTCATTTAAAGGCCTTTGATGGTATTTGTCTTCAGTGATTATCCGGCAAAAACAAAAAGAACAATGATAGGGGCAGCCAAAAGAAGTTTTTATGAGGGCTACTTTCTCATGAAAGATGTAAAAATATTTGTTGCGGTACCTGGCAACAGCATTTCTGTCCGGAAAGGGAAGGCTGAAATCGTATTGCGGAAGTGAAGTGTTTGCAAGAGTATCTCCTTTGCGAAATACACCTCTGGGAAGTTCGTTTTTGTTATCTATGTGGTTCAGTAAGTCAGTAAATACGACGGCTGCATTACGAACCACCCTGAAATCAATTGCAGGGTGTTCAAAATCCTCCGGGCATACCTCGCAATGAACTCCGCCAACAATAGTGATAATTTTCCGGGATATTTTTTTTGCTGTTTCGCAATACGAAATAATGGTGGAAACATTTGTGATGTAACCTGTGACACAAAGGACATCCGGGGAATGTTCAGTTACAAATGATTCAAATGACCCTTTTTCAAGAATCATATCTGCAATGATAACTGTATCGGTCTCCCGTTTTAAAGCGCAGAGAATCTCCAGCTCTAAAGGTTCTACAATCATTAAATGTTGCAGGCCGATAGTTTCTGGCGAAGGCTTAGGACGAACCATTAATAGTTTCATTGTTATTCCTCCTTCATTGCGTTTGTTTTTTCGAGCTTTCTTTTATATTCGAGGAACGTACTAAATATTTTAATCAATTTGTTTGCAATGAAATTGCTATGGCTGGCTTCCATATAACGAACCTCTGGCTTTCCTCCCATCCGCATTTTTGCAATTTCAGCAGTCTGACCTAATTCAATTACCGCTGCTTTTTTTTCTATACCATCTTTAACAATGTTTGAAAGCAGGCGCAGGTAAGTGTTATTGGTTTTGTTTTGTTTGTAATCCACTCCCCCGAGAAAGAAAAAATATGTGTGTTGATATTCCAGGGCTATGTTCCATCCTATTACCGAGTTGTTTTTGCAGCAAACAGTAAGAGTAAATTCCGGGGGCAGGTATTTAAAAAATCCGAAACTCAGTTTTTCCAGCTTGCCTTTGCTTCGTTTGTACACATCGAGGTATTGCCGGTACATTTCATTTGTAAATTCAGCACATAATTTTTTTTCGAACCACAGACCCTGCTGGTCCTGATTAATAATCATAAGCCTGCGCCGGTAATTTGCCCGTAGTGCGGCTAAATAGTCATCCCAGTTTACGAAATGATTTTTTAAAACAACCGTTGGGAGTGTTTTACCGGAGGCTAAAGACCCCTTTACTGGTTCCTCTTCAAGATTTAAAAAAAGAAGAAATCCTTTTTCTGCTTTGCGTATATATTTCTTTAGAATTTCTATTGCATCTTTTTTCCCGAAGATCCCTTTACCTGAAACGGAACATGGTATTCCTATGATATTCATTTTTACCGGACTTTTCACTTTGATAAATGTCAAAATATCAAGCCGTAAAGTGTAAACGATTGCAGCAGATACCAGTTTGCCGTTATTTGTACAGGTATAGTATCGTTGCCGGCAGGGATTATAGTTTTCTGTATGTAATAAAAACCGGCTCTTCTGAAAATAATTATCCGCCAGATCATCCCATTCAGCGGGAAGGTCGTTTGACTTTTGTATGTGATTGAACTCAATCATTAAATTGAAGTTTCAAATACAGCAAACTCACGGTATGGTTTGGCTTCTTTCCCATAGCATCGCTGTAATATGCGTTTCACAAATGCTATCGAAGCCAGGTTGTCTTCGAAAATGAATCCGCCTTCACAGTATTTATATCCCTTTTTAATCAGTGCCGGCAATGCTTTATTGATAAGAGCTAACGCTACCGGACTTCCCTGGTATTCGGGAAGAATTCCAATTTCGGTAAAGCGGAAGGTGTCAATTGATTTGCCAAGCCGGTATTTAATAACATCCCATACATTAAAATCCCGCTGACCGGGAACTAATTTATTAAAGTCGGGATACCATAAGAAGAATCCAACGGGTTTTCCATCTATTTCTGCGAAAACAAGATTTTCATTTTCCAGCAAATACCGAAATGGTTTAAACAGTTCTAAGTCTTCTGCTTTATCCCGGTTAGCCCAATAAGAGTGCTTCAGAAATGCCTGATTGTTCAGTTCGGTGTATATCGCACTTTCCTTTTCAATGTTTTTCTTGTTCATGAACCGGACAGACAAACCATTTATTTTGCGCATTGAACTATAATTGCGAGCCCATGATATATATGCTTCCATGCTGAACCGGAAGGTGAACATCTTCCGCATTTGCAAATCTTTGAAATAGCCTGCGTAGTATTCAGGATTATAGGGCAGCCCGAATAAGGGGGCCTCGTCAAAACGATTTAATAAGATGCCTGCGCCATAATTTAAATGTCCGTTTAAGCCCGCAACCACTCTTTTGCATTTTGGAAAATGGTGATAGATTTCCTGTCTGATAAGTTTGAAAATATCACCCAGATCTTTTTGCGCTTCAAAAAAGGCAACCTGAATGTAGTCGGCAAGATGGAGGTCATGGATAAGTGCAAACCGGGCTACGTAATTGTTCCCGCTGCGGACGATAAACTTTTTAATACTTGAATGTTTTTGGTATGCGCTGTTGGCGTTCAGGAGTAATTGTTCAACACTTTTGTCTGTTCCCCTGAAGAATTTATTGCCGCTGTAAACATCGGTACTTACTTTTTCAAAAGTCTTATATCCGGATTTACCGTCAATAATTTCAGTTGTCATACGAAAACTTCTTCAGGTTTCGGAAAGCCCAGAAACTGCATATATGATGATGCTGAATACGAGCCTGCATTTCCAAATACAACTGTGTCGCCAATTTCCAGCTCAGGTAATTCGGCATTGTTTGTGAAAATATCCCTTGAATAAGTAGAGCATCCGTAGATAGTTGCCGGTTTCGTTTTTTCTGGCGAAAGCTGAACCCCATTTCTTATGATGGCTATTGGATGCCTGGCTTTTTCGGGATACAGAAGCGGACGGGAAAACTGAACCGTAGAAGCATTTAAGCCAACAAGCTGTTTTTCATTTCGCAGTTTAATATCGGTTACATAGCATACAAAGTGGCCAGATACGCCTCCGATTATCCTGCCCGGTTCAAGAATTAGTTTTATACTCTTTCCTTTTTCTTTTGAAGCATGGTTCATCAGCATTGTTATTTGTGTGTCGAATTCGGAAATATTAAACAATGCTCCTCCTTCTTCAGATACACCAAATCCTCCTCCGAAATTCAGATATTCAAGCTCAGGAAAATCATCAGAAATTTCAATTAGCGCCTTATAACAGTCAATAAAGTAATCAATGTCGGTTATATCAGTCCCAACATACAAGTGCAGTCCTTTTATTTTTGATTTATCGGCAATTTGCCTGATTTCCCCGGTTGTAAATCCAAGCCGGCTATTTCCTCCAATATAGAAGCCGGCATGTGTTGAAAGAGGTTTTACCTTGTCGCCAATGTTGCACCGGATTCCGATGGATTTTCCGGGAAACAGGTTTGTCCATTGTTGAAGCTGATTAGGGGAATCAATGTTAAGCTGAACGCCAAGACGTTCAAGATATTTCATAGTTTTTTCACTAAGAGCCGAGGATGTAAAAATGATATCTTCTCCCCGGTATCCTGCTGCTACGGCGGCATCCAGGTGTAAAATGGAATTTACAAATATATTCACCCCTTCTGTCCTTACTGTTCTGAGAAAGTGCAGATTAATATTCGCCATGGAGGCAAAGTGAATCGATTTGTTTTTGTAGGTAATATTCTTAAATAACCGGCACTGTTCTTTTATTTTTTGTGTATCATAAATGTAGTATGCTTCAAATTCCTTTTCGGCTTTACTGTTTATATGGTTTAGTATAATGCTATTAATTTTCATTTAATGGATATGATGTTTACTCTGCAGCTTAAGGCAAATTTCACTGCCTTTATTCCCGGCAGGGTGTTTAAGAATTGGTCTGTCAGAAGCTTAATAAAGTTACAAAGAAGTAAACATCTTTTTTTGTTTCAAAATTCAAGGGAACCGGTTGTGGTAAGAAATCTGCAGCAACAACCGGAATCTGCGGGAGAATGGATTCCCGCTGTTTTTTTCAATATCATTAACTAAATCTCAGGCTTCGAATGTTCATTAATCTATCTCAATCCCATACTTATCAAGTAGCGCAGCCACAGCAGGAAAGGAGAACCGGGCTTTCTTCAGTTTGTTTATTTCGGGATTGATGGTGTAATTATATGCTGTACGCAGGTCGGATTTTTCTAAAACAGTGTTCTCAAAAACGGCACCGGTGCAATTGCAGTTTTCAAGAACAGCGCCGGTAAGGTCACTTTCAGTAAAGTCGATTTCCTGCAACAGACAATTTTTAAATACAGTCTGCTTGATACTGGTTTTATAAAATGAAGAATAGGTTAGCTGGCAGTCGTTAAAGCCAAAAGAGAGGCCAAAGGGGCTGCAGGTGTCAAAACGGATGCCCTGCAGTTTGCAACTGTTAAACTGTATGTCACGAAAAACCGTCATCCCTGTTTTTATCAGGCTGAGGTTGCAGTTAATGAATGTGCAATCGGTAAACATACTGCCCGACAGGTTGCTGCCAGAAAAATTGCAGTTGCTGAAGGTGCAGTTATCGTACTCGCCTTTTTCAAAGGGCTGTAGTGTATAGTCTTCTTTGTCGAAGGTTTTATCCTGTATGTATAGTTCGGCCATAAGCTGAGGTCTAATATTATAGCGCCTTGTGGATTAGTGATACGTAACTTTTAGATTCGTAAAGAGCCCCTCTGTAATTGCCACACTGCCCCTCTGGTTATAATCATGAAGTATAGAATAAGGACTTAATCTTCCTGTAAAGAAACCCGAAAGTTTTCCATTACTATAAGAATTAATCGTTACATTAAAATAATCTCCATTGAAATATAGAGAAGACAGTAAGGCTCCGGAATTGTGGTCAATATTAACCGGGGCATAGCTTGTACTGTCGTAACGATACTGTATTGGTTTAAGGCTGTCAGTAATAATCATGACCTGAAATAACTCAGATGGTCCCCTGTGCCCTTCAAATAAATATCTTGTTTCAGGCCACATGGTTGTAAGTTTAGTTGCTTTGGCGTCGTACCCTGAAACAGAATCTGTATATGTTACCTGTACGCCGTTAATTTTATACTTAATGGTTCCGTTTTCTGTATTTGGCAGAGGAGTTTCCTGGCTACAGGAAAGAATGAGAACCAAAAAGGGCAAAAAGAAGAATTTCATGTTTTTTTATTTTTTGAATAAGGCCTCATGGCTAAATCAAAAATATTAAATAGCCTGAATCTTTTATTGCTTTAATTTATTTTCATGATGCAGATTGAGGAGAGTGGCATTATGCAGGTGCCTTTGTTTGAAGACGATAATTGCCGCGTCTAAATTATTTTCAAAAAGATGTTCATATAATACAGTCCTGTAAGAATAAAAATAATACCGGCAGCTACTCTCATTATCTTCTCTGTCTTTTGTACAGCCCTGAAATATACACCCAGCTTATGTATGCTGAAAGCAATAACAAAGGAAAACAGCATTACCGGCAGGCCTGTCCCCAAAGAGAAAATGACGGGGAGTGCCAGACCTTCGGAGGCGGATAATGTCATTGGCATGAGAATAGCAAAGAACAGGGCCCCGCTGTAAGGACAAAAGGCCAGTGCGAAAACTATGCCTAACAGAAAAGAACCGAGCAGCCCCTTGTTCTTGAATCTCTCAGATAGTTTTTCTGTGAGATTACCTTTTGAAAGAAAATTGAGTTTAATAACCCCAAGCATTATCAGCCCGATAATAATCATCAGCGGACCAATGTATTTTTCGCCATTGCCCTGGAACAATTTAGCAATCTGAAACTGGCTTACACCAAAATAAATCATTGTACCTAACAGGGTGTAAGAAAACATACGGCCAAGGGTGTACAGCAGTCCGCTCAATAATACTTTTTTCCGGCTTGTGATGGTTTTGGCAATATAGGCTGTTGCGGTAATATTAGTGGCCAGCGGGCAGGGACTGATGGCTGTTAAAAGGCCGAGTGCCAATGCTGCCAGTAAAGGAGCATCGCTGTTTTGTGCCAGGTTGGTGAGCCAGTCGTTCATGTCATCCTTTTAGAAATTCGGCAATATATTTCTTCAGTTCTTCTGTGAAAGCAGCTTCGTTGCCCACTTTCAAAAAAGCAAAGGCAGTAAGATTTTTTTTCTTCCCTGTTTTTGCATTATACAGAAACAAAGCAGTTCCTGCTGCTTCAAACTGTTTGGCAACGGGGGCATTGCTTTTGTCGTCCAGATTTATAAGTTTAAAGGGGATAGAAGGATAGTTTTTAGCCAGTGTTGCCTTTGTAAGTTTTTCTATTTCGAGACAGGAATAACAGCGGTGTTCATTATGAAACTGAATCACCTCTACTGTGCCGGTTTGCGAGGCCGGTGAGTTTTGTGTATTTCCTTTGCAACTGAATAATAACAGCCCGGAAACAATAAGAAGAATGGTGCTGATTTTTTTCATACAAACAATTTATAAAATGAAATTGAACAGATAACCAGATAGTATCATAAAGACGGTAATTGTTCCAAAATAGATGGCGATCAGCTTCCAGGTCATTATCTTTTTCAACAACATCGCTTCAGGCAATGACAGTCCAATAACTCCCATCATAAAAGCGATTGCCGTACCCAGTGGAACGCCTTTGGCCACCAGCACCTGCACTACGGGTATTACGCCTGCGGCATTGCTGTACATGGGAACTCCAATGATAACAGCTAATGGCACTGCGTACCACTGTCCCTTACTTATGTACTCTTCGAAAAAGCCGGTGGGCAAAAACCCATGCATGGCACCGCCAACTGCAATGCCAATAACAATATATACCGCAATACCTTTAACGATAGTAAGGGCTTCTTTCAGGACGCATGGCATTCTTTGCGCTAGTGACAGGTTTTCTTCTTTTATTTTCTCTTCAGTTTGTGCATTGGCAATAATATTCTGTACCCAGGGGGTAAGATATTTTTCAAGCTTTAGTTTGCCCATTGTAAAACCGCCCAGCATACCCAGTGTTATGCCGGTTGCCACATAGATGGCTGCCACTTTAAAACCGAAGGCTCCGGCAAATATGGCAATAGCCACTTCGTTTACCAGCGGAGCAGTAATGAGATAAGAAAAGGTAATGCCTAAAGGGATTCCACCTTTTACAAAACCAATAAACAAGGGCACTGCAGAGCAGGAGCAAAAAGGAGTAATAACGCCAAATGATGATGCGAATAAATATTCGAGGCCATACATTTTTTTACGGCTGAGAAAATTGCGGACTTTTTCAACCGGGAAATAAGAGTTGACTATTCCCATCAGGGTTGTGATAAAAAACAGGAGTAGGAAAATCTTAATGGTATCAAACACAAAGAAGTTCAGCGCCTGCCCCCAGTGACTTTGTGCCGATAAGCCAAAGACTGAATAAATAAGCCAGTCGGCAAAATATTGAAGCCAGTTAAACATTTGCCCAGGTTAAGTAATATTAATGACCGCCACAGCAGGAGCCATGGTTGTGGTCATGGTGATGTTCGTGGTCATGATCATGCTCATGGTGGTGGTGATGACCGCCGCAGCAACCGGTGTGCTCACTGTTTTCAATTTCTGTTGTATCACCAATTACCGGAAATCTTTTATGTACCCAGCGAATCAATCCATGCCGCATGTTTACCACTTTTTCAGCATTATATCCTTTATGTATTAGCCATGCTGCGGCTCTCAGGCTCCTTGAACCGTCATGACAAACGATTACAAGATTTTTATCGGTTGCGAGTTCGGCATAGCGTTCTTCAAATTGCGACAAGGGGATATTTACAATATCCGGGACATCAAATTTTATTTCCTGCACTTCTTCGATTTCCCTTACGTCAACTAATTGAGCCCCTTTCTTGACCCAGCCTTGTGTGGTGGTTGGGCATATTTCATTTACATAAACTTGTGTCATAGATTATTTTTCAGTTAGTAATTTTTTAATTTCATTAATATCTGCCACCCGGCCTTTTATTATTGCCACTTCATCAATCATCAGTACTGGTGTGGTAAGTACATTGTAGCGAAGCATTTCTTCGATGTCTTCAATTTTTTCAACATCAGCATCGGCGCCTGTTTGTTTTATTGCCTCCACTACATTGTTATACGTGGTTTTGCATTTGGCACAGCCGGGGCCTAATACTTTTATGTGTTTCATTGGCAGGTATTTTATTTATCAAAAAAGGAAACAAAGATTTTTTTAGCTTCTGCCCAGGCCTTCTGGTTAATACAATATTTTACCCTTGGGGGCATAACGTCACCCTGTATTAGTCCTGCATCTTTCAGCTCCTTGAGGTGTTGCGAAATGGTTGACTGGGCAAGTGGTATTTCTTCAGTAAGTTCACCGGTAAAGCAGCAGGCCTGTTTGTCAAGAAAGTTAAGAATGCGGATTCGTACCGGATGAGACAGTGCTTTGGCATACCGGGCAAGCGATTCTTCTTTAGTGGTATAGTTTAGTTCTACGGCAGTTCTTAGCATAGCTAATGTTGTTGTTCATCGCAAATAAACGATAACCTACGGCTGCGAATTATGATTTTTGTCACTGCAAAAGAAGATTCTTGGCAAGAGGGTTTAAATAATTGCCTTTTCCATCTTATTCAGCCTTTCTTCATCTACTATTGCTCCAAGACCTGGGGTATCGGGTACAGTAATTATGCCGTCGGAGCCATACACAATGCCCCCAGTTACTGGGTCATCGCTGAACATAAGGGCTGTGTCGAAGTCGTAGTGTTCAATCATGGGACTGCAGAGTGCAAAATGTGCAAAGGCCGTCATACCAAGCCTGCTTTCGAGCATGGCGCCTACCTGCATGTGTATGCCGGCGGCTTCGGCGAGTTTCACAATTTTCAGTGCATCATATATACCGCCCGATTTGCAAAGTTTGATGTTGAAATAATCGCAGGCTTGCAGTTGTATCAGCCGCTCAGCGTCGTGGTGTGTGCCGCAGCTTTCATCGGCCATAATCGGGATAGGGCTGTTCTGTTTTACTTTGGGAAGGTTCAGGTAATTCCATTTGGCAATGGGCTCTTCGCAGTGCTGAATGTTATAAACGGCTAATGCCTGCAATGTTTCAATGGCTTCATCCACCTGCCAACCTTGGTTGGCATCAATGCGCAGCGGAATACCATCACCTACGGCAGCACGGATAGCTTTTATTCTTTCCACATCAGTTTTCCCATTCTTCCCCAGCTTCACTTTTATAGCCGGATAACCTTGTGCCTGAATGTGAAGAGCCTCAGCAACCATTGTATCAATATCTCCCACACTAACAGTGTAATCTGTAGTGATGGTTTTATTGTTGCTGCCACCAAGAAAAGCATAGAGTGGCAGACCGGCATGTTGTGCAGCAATGTCATACAATGCCATATCGAATGCGCTTTTGATACTGGTGTTGCCATATATAATGCTGTCCATCAGTTGCAGGCAGCCTGCTATGTCCAGCGGATTTTTCCCTTTTAGCACTTTGGTAAAATATTGACCTACAATAAAGCAGGTGTCCTGGCTTTCGCCGTTGATGGGCATATAAGGGCTGCATTCGCCAAAACCGGTAAAGCCTTTATCGGTAATTATTTTTACCAGCACATTGTTGGCCGCATGGTCAGTGCCGAGAGAAGTGGTAAAAGGTTGTTTTAGCGGTACTGAAAGTTTGTATATCTCAATTTGGGTGATGGTAAGCAGCTGGTTCATAACGGGTATAAAATTGTTATAAAGGTAATTGGTTTACGGCGAGTGATAAACTAGTACAGGGATTCTGGCTTTGTTTTTGCGAATGTTAATTGTATGATACTTTTTCCGTCGTAAATGCGTTTTAATCATCAATCTGATAGTATGAAGAATTTGCTGTTTGTTGTTGTGACCGTCCTGTTTATATCCTGTAAAAAAGAAGTTGACGAACTGCCTCCTGTTACACAAACAGGTGCACATACGTTTGGGGCAAAAGTGAACGGAGCTTTTTGGGTGCCGCAGGGATTTGGCCCTTTTCCAGCCAATGATATACTTGAAGTGCTGTTGATTGGTGATGATGCCCGCATCAGTGCCAGAAATTTTTCTTCCTCGCCCAACGAAACAGAATTTTATATACACCTGAAGAATGTGACAGTGCCAGGTACTTATCAGCTTAATACTAATGTGTCGCACCCGTCGTCTGATGCGAGTTATGCCTATTATGTAAAAAGAACAATGACCCCAACTGATGAATGGATAACCACTGCTGCTGAAACTGGAGAAGTGGTGGTGACAAGAATTGATAAAGCCAATCTGATAATTTCGGGCACTTTCCGGTTTACGGGAAAAACCATTTATGGTTCTGCCCCCAACCTGTCGGTAACAGAGGGCAGGTTTGACCTGAAAGGGCAATAATTTTTATAATCTCTGCAAGTTGCTTTACTCCTTTACAAACTTGTTTTTTTCTATTATACCAGAACCCGTTATTGTGTTATTTTGAAGCAGATGGACAGCCCGTACTGCATCTTTGTACTGTATAATAGTTTTACCGCTGTTACAACTGCTGAATTTGTTTTTCTCTATATAAGTCCGTTGTACGCCATAGAGTGTTATCAATGCCTCAGCTCCGGGAGTACTGCAGTTGGTAAATGTGTTGCCGGAAACCTGCAACAGGGGGCCCATGGTGCTTTCGTCATTACCGCCACGATAAATACTCATTACGGTGCCCAGCAGATTGATGATGGAATTATTGGCCAGAACAATTTTTTCAGCATTATAATACCCTTTATCGTCTTTCTCTTCATTCATGCTGATAAGCCCGGTTTTATTGTTTTCAATCGTACTTTTCCGAAAAACAATACTGTCGGCCACCATGCTTTTATGCGCATAGAAAATATATTTCAGACGGCCTGTCTGGCCAAAATTGAAAAGTCTGCAATTGTTAAAGGACACATTATAATGGCCGGAGCTTCCCGCATTGCTGCTGGCAATAAAGTTTTCAGCATTGGTAGCAGAACCATCAATTTTCAGATTGCTCAGGTGCAGGCTGCTGTTTCCTTCGAGCACAAATACACTTTCCATTTTTTCAGCCCTGAAGGTTATTGTTTTTCCGGCGACGCCAGTCAGGGATATTTTTTTGGTAATGATCAGCGGCTTGTGCACTATGTATTCAGTGCCGGTAAGAACGATTGATACGGGATCATCTTTTTCAAGCAATGAGTAAAGCTGTGCAGCCGTATTGCATTTGGCAACGATCATTTTTTTGTTATTACCTGTAACAGCCTTTGAAAACCATTTTGCACCGGCTGCCTTACAGACTTCTTTATCAACCACGGGAATAATATCAACATGCGGATATTCCGGCTCTTTTCCATTTCTGATCAAAACGGGTTTTTGTGCAGGGATATTAGTTCTGACAAAGCCAGCCATCAATTCCTGCTTGATTTCTTTGCTTACGCTGTTGTTTCTAAAAGTAATCCCACTTATATCATCATAAATTTTGTAAATACTATTGTCTTTTTTGTTATAAAAAATATTATCATGAAAGATTACTTTATCCGGCGGCAGCGTCCTTTCTGTATCACTCCCCTCGCAGAACGTTACAGGGCTGCACTCGTAAAAGGAGTTGTTTGCAATTTCAGCATTTGTTACCTGTACATAGCGGTGCGCCGGTGAGTTGGGTATGCCATTCATAATGGCAAGAGGCGAACGAAAGTCAACACCCCGGCAGCGGAAGAAGACGTTATTGATTACATTCTGACCTTTGTTAATAACCCGTACGCCACCAGTGCCCGGTTTGTTGTTCCCAATAAAGAAATTTCCGGCTACAATATTGTTATCACCATGCCGCAGCACTACAGAACCCTGACATTCTTTAAATACGTTTTCTTCTACTTCATTACTGCATGATTTTATGGAGACTATTTCCGTTTCACCATCACAATTATCGAAATAGTTGTTGGCAATTCTTGTATTGGAGTTAAACTGACAATGCTGTGAAACACCCACACGGATTATTTCCCCGCCGTTGGATGCCAGCGGGATCCTGAGGCCAAAATAATTATGGTCGATGGAATGATGATTTTCCCTGCTCCTTTCGTCGTCCAGGATTACTGCCAGCAATACTCCCAGGTTTTTTTTATTTCTGAAGCTGCAGTGGTCGAGACGGTTTTTTTTCCCATAAAATGCGACCCAATAGTTTTCATCGTTGCGTTCAGGATTATTAAAATCGTCAATAGTGCAGTTGGTTACCCGGCATCCATTCGCAAGGTTATCCTTACTCGTTCTGAAGGTTATGACTGCATCACTGCCTGCATATCCGTTTGCAAAAAGTAATCCTTCCACAACAATATATTCGCCGCCAATGCCGAGTTTACTGTTTCCGGTAATGACCACTTTTCCGGGTGTTTCAGCTTTTATATATACCGGGTTTTCTTTCGTTCCTTTGCAGGTAAGTTTGATGGTAACATTATTCCAGTTGCCGTTTTTCAACAGTATGATGTCCCCGGGTTTTGCCTGCTGGCTGGCGGTATGAAGTTCAGCTATGTTCTTAACTATTATTGTTGCTGCATAGTTTGTCAGGGAAACAAATATAAAAGCCGGTACTAAAAGTAATCGTAACATAAAAAGCTATTTAGAACGGAGGTTTTTAGGTAATATTCTGAGCGAAGATTCACGGATGATGAGTTTTGTTTTCAGGACTTCTTCGACATGACTCATGTCATTTTCGTTGTGAACGGTTTCGATAAACAATTTTGCTGCCACTTTGCCCAACTCAAAGGCAGGTTGTTCAACACTGGAAATACCCGGTGTGACCAGGCTGGTTACAGGTTCGTTATTAAAACTAACCAGGCCAATATCGTAGGGCATTCTCAATCCTTTTTCCTTAATTGCAAGCATAGCGCCAATAGCCATTCTGTCGCTAATTGTGAAAATAGCATCCGGTCTTTTTTTCATCGAGAGCAGTTCTTTTGTGGCGATGTAGGCATAGTCCTGGTTAAACTCACAGTTAACGATTATTTCTTTATCTACTTTAATCTTATGTTTTTTCAGAGCCTTAAAGTATCCATCAAGCCGCTGGTTGCTGATACCAAGATTTTTTGGACCTGCCAGCACTGCAATACGTTTATAGCCCTGCTCGATAAGATGTTCGGTTGCCTGATAGCCGCCGTCTTCATTGTCAATTCGCACACTTGGTGCTTTGATGGATGGAATTACACGGTCGAACAGCACTATGGGCATTTTTTTGTCCTGTATCTTTTTAATATGGTCAAATACTTTTGTTTCGCTGGAAACAGAAATGATAAAACCATCCACCAGGCTGTCAAGCAATCTTCTTGTATTGACAATTTCCCGGCCGAAAGATTCATTGCTTTGACAAACCATGACAGTGTAACCGGCTTCAAGGGCTACTTCATCAATGCCTTTTACCATAGTAGAAAGCATATAGTCCAGGTTAGGAATAATGACTCCGATATTATGTGTTTGTTTCTGTTTAAGGCTTAATGCAAGGCGATTAGGCTGGTAGTTCAATTCTTCTGACAGGGCCATTACTGCCCGTTTTGTTTCCGCATTTACGTCGGGAGCATTTCTCATTGCCCTGGAAACGGTTGAGATGGATATGTTCAGCCGTTTGGCAATGTCTTTAATGGTGGCCGGTTTTTCCATGCATTTTTTTTAATTGAGGGTAAAGCTATGGATAAGATATTTACGGAAATACCGGCAGCGTTACCGGTAACGTTTTCATAAAAAAAATTTAGACAGTGTATTAAGTTTTGAATTATTGCTTAGATGGCATCTAACAAGTTTTAAAAAATTTTTCATAATATCTAATGTGTCAAAAATGCACACCGAAGAAAATCCCCGCTAATATTACAGCCACAAGTGGAGGAAACAGATTGGAGGTTGCATTATTAACTCACTTAATTAAATAAAACATATGTATTCATTTAAAGGTAAGGTAGCGATAGTAACTGGCGGTGCCAGAGATATTGGCCGTCAGGTGTCACTGAAACTGGCCGAAGGCGGCGCAAAAGTGTGCATCAATTATTATGGTAACCATGAGCAGGCAGAAGAGACACTGAAACTGATAAAGGATGCTGGTGGCGAAGCAATCATTGTTCCCGGTGATATGACAAAAGCTGATGAGGTTAAAAAAGTGGTGGAAGCCTGTGTTGCTGCTTTTGGTAATGCAGTACATGTGTTGGTAAATGTTGCCGGCGGACTGATGGGAAGAAAGGTGCTTGCCGATCTTGATGAGGAATTCTGGGATGCTGTAATGAATGTTAACCTGAAATCAGTTTATCTGGTAACAAGGGCAGTGGTTCCTTATATGACTGAAGGAGGCACTATTGTAAACTTTGCATCGCAGGCTGCAAGAGATGGAGGTGGATTTGGAGCTCTGGCATATTCTGCTGCCAAAGGTGGAGTGCTCACTTTAACAAGAGGGCTGGCAAAAGAACTCGGCCCCACTGGTATCAGGGTAAACTGTGTTTCTCCGGGCATGATTAACACTACCTTCCACAACACTTTCACTAAGCCTGAAGTAAGGAAGAATGTTGCTGCTGCCACACCCCTGAGAAGGGAAGGTGAGGCCAGTGAGGTGGGAGACCTTGTTGTGTACCTGGCAAGCGGATATTCTTCGTTTATTAACGGAGAAAGTGTGGAAATAAACGGAGGAACCTATTTCGTATAACAGAATGAGCGGCACTGCCTGCCAACAATAAATATGAGATTGCTTATTGCTATATGCCTGGTTGCGATGCCGGTTGTGTTTAATGCACAACATCCGGTTACCTTCTTTAATAAAGCTGAAGCCGCTTTGGTGAAAAAAAGCCTGCACCGTTATCCGCTGCTTGCCCGTTCTTATACCGATATAAAAAAGGAGGTGGATGCCTGGCTTGATAAAGATGTGGATGTTCCTTTTCCCAAAGATCCTGCCGGCGGATATACACATGACAGGCATAAGGCCAATTATATGCTGCTATTTAACAGTGGTGTGCTCTACAATCTTACCGGCGAATTGAAGTATGCCGCATTTGCAAAGAAAATATTTCTCAAATATGCAGCGCTGAACCCCACACTAAAAAATCATCCACAGGCAACCAGCAGTTCACCCGGCAGAATTTTCTGGCAAGCGTTGAATGACGCAAACTGGCTGGTATATGCCGGAATGGCCTATGATCTTGTGTATAACTCCCTGTCAAAGGAAGAAAGAAAAACAATTGAAGATGGTGCCTTTAAGCCGGAGGTGGATTTTCTGACCAATGATCTTCAACCCTGGTTTGATCTGATTCACAATCATGGTGTATGGGCTTGCGCCGGTGTGGGTATTGTTGGTATTGCCACCGGAAATAGCCATTATGTTGACATGGCATTGTACGGAACAAAAAAAGACGGGAAAAGCGGTTTCCTGGCACAAATAAACGGGCTGTTTTCACCCGATGGCTTTTATACGGAAGGCCCTTATTATGTGCGGTATGCCATACTGCCCTATTATTTATTTGCCAATGCACTGAAAAATGTCCGTCCGCAACTGGATATCTTTAACTATCGTAATAAAGTACTGCAAAAAGCCCTTATGGCCGGTTTGGAGCAAACCAATCTTGATGGAACTTTTTTTGCACTGAATGATGCGCTTAAGGAAAAAGATTACACAACTAACGAGCTGGTGACAGCAGTTGATATTGCCTGGAATGTTTTTGGCAAGAACGATGAATTACTTTTTGTTGCTGCAAAACAGGACAAGGTGCTGCTGAATAAAGGAGGATTAGGAATAGCTGCTGCCCTTTCTGCCCAAAAGATCCTGCCTGTTTTTTTCCCTTATCGTTCTGTTGAATATACTGATGGAGTAAAAGGGGACGAAGGCGGAGTGAGTTATTTGAGAAACGGGGAAGGTAGCGGTCTTACTACCTTGATAAGCAAGTACACTTCTCACGGACTGTCGCATGGACACTATGATAAACTGAACATTAACCTGTATGATAAGGGGAATGAAATACTTACAGATTACGGGGCTGTCCGCTTTATTGGGGTAGAACAAAAATATGGCGGCAGGTACCTGCCTGAAAACAAGGGGTATGCAGTACAAACAATTGCACATAACACTGTAGTGGCCGATGAGAGAAGCCATTATAATGGCATAGAAGATGTAGCAGGAAAATTTCATGCCGAAAAACTTTTCAGCAGCATTAATAATGAACCAGCACAGGTAATCTCAACAAAAGAAGAAAATGCATATGCAGGTATAAAAATGCAGCGTACGGTTTACCTGCTGCAATTGCCTGACAGCAGAAAACTGCTGTTAGATATTTTCAACGTTCTGTCAGACAGCACTCATCAATACGACCTGCCATTTCATTATAACGGGCATCTTATCAGTACTTCATTTAAGTATAACGCCTATACAAGGCAACAGGAACCCCTGGGCAATAAAAATGGCTACCAGTTTTTATGGAAAGAGGCCGATGCAGATGTAAAAGACACTATAGCACAACTTACGCTTCTCAATGATAAAACGTATTATACCATTTCTTCGCTGATAAACGGGCCGGCAAAACTTTTTCTTACAAGGAGCGGAGCCAGTGACCCTTTTTTCAATCTGAGGCATGAGCCTGCTTTTATCATCAGGAAAAAAGGAACTAATAAGTCGTTTATAAGTGTGCTGGAAATTCACGGAAACTTTGATTCTAAGAACGAGTTTTCAACCGGGGCTTATTCTGCTGTTCAGAAAATGGAGACTGTTCAAAATGATGATAATTATACAATAATCAGGATAATGCTTGGCGGCAAAGAATTACTTATTACACAGTGTAATGAAGTTTTTGACAGTCATAAAACACATACGGCTGGCAACGTTAGCTGGAAAGGTGCATTTATGGTGAAATACGATGGTACTATTCTAAATAAATAAATGACACGATATGGAAACGACCGAAAATCTGAAGGTTTTTATTGAAAACAGCAGTATTCCATGGGAAGATTTAGGGCAGGGAGTAAAAAGAAAAATTCTGGCTTACGATGAAAGGCTCATGGTTGTTAAAGTGGAGTTTGAAAAAGGGGCAATTGGAGTGGTGCATCAGCATCATCACACACAAATAACTCATATAGATTCCGGAGTGTTTGAAGTAGAGATAAACGGGGATAAGAAAATTTTGAAAGGCGGTGATGCTTTTTTCATCCCCCCTAATGTCATGCACGGTGCCGTTTGTCTGGAACCCGGAATTCTTATTGATGTATTCAGCCCGATGAGAGAAGATTTTGTTTTGTAATTATGAAGTTATTCATACACATACCACTCATGTTTTTTTTAGCTGCTGCGGCCTGCAGCAAAAAAAGCAATCCTGCTGTACAACCGCCGGCAGGTAACCAACCACTGAGGACTGTAAATGTTTCGACAGCTGCCGGACTGACAAATGCATTGGCAGATGCCCGTCCCGGAGATGAGATTGTTTTAGCAGACGGTGTGTACAGCGGAAAGTTTGTTATAGCAGATGCAGCCGACGGAACAGCTGCCCATCCCGTTGTAATGAGAGGTAGCAGGAATGCCATTTTAGATGCGGGAAGTATCCAGACCGGTTATGTGCTGCACCTGCAGGCGAATTACTGGGTTTTAAAAGGTTTTACGCTGCGCAACGGATTAAAGGGGTTGATGACAGATGGTGCCATGTATAATGTTATTGACGGCATCAAAGTGTATGATATTGGCGAAGAGGCCATTCATCTCCGCAGATATAGCTCATACAATACCATACAATTTACTGAGGTTGCCAACACAGGCTTGAAAACTGCCGACTATGGGGAAGGCATTTATATTGGGTCGGCAAAAAACAACTGGGCTGCTTATACCAACGGTAACCCAGACCTCTGCGATTCTAATAAAGTGCTGAACAACAAAATCGGACCCGGATTGACTGCCGAGTGCATTGATATTAAAGAAGGAACCACCGGTGGCCTTATTCGTGGAAATACGTTTGATGCAACCGGCATAACCGGTGCAAATGGCGGAGACAGCTGGATTGATGTAAAAGGTAACGGATACCTGATTGAAAATAACAACGGCACCAATCCCGGCGGAACAGTTTTCAAAGATGGCTACCAGGTGCATGTGGCTGTATCAGGTTGGGGCAATCACAATGAGTTTAAGAATAATAACTGTGAGGTAAATGCTTCCGGGTATGGATTTAATGTTCAGTTAAGTGGCAGTAATGGCACTTCAACTGGTAATAAGGTTTATGCAAACAATATTGTTTCAGGAGCTGTAAGCGGCGTGGCCAACATTCCGCTTAGTAATTAGAAAATATGAAAGTAAAGGGACTTCGTTGGTGGATAATCGGGCTTATCGGACTGGCAACTATCATCAATTATATTGACAGAAGTGCCATTAACATCATGTGGCCCTATATCTACAAAGAATTTGGAATAGCGGAGTCGGACAGTAAAAATGCCCTGGCTTTAATCACCACATTCTTTATGGTTGCTTATGCAGTGGGGCAAACCGTTACCGGTAAGATGATGGATGCGATTGGTACCCGGCTGGGAATGGTTGTTTCGATAGTAGGCTGGAGTATTTCGATTGCTTTGCATGCGGTTGCGAAAACTTTATTGTCATTCAGCATCTTCAGGGCTTTTCTTGGCTTAAGTGAAGCCGGGAACTGGCCTGGCGCAACAAAAAGTAATGCTGAATGGTTTCCATCAAAAGAAAGGGCCATTGCCCAGGGAATTTTCGGTGCTGGTGCATCCCTTGGTTCTGTGGTGGCAGCCCCGGTTATTGCAGGTCTATATATTGCTTTTGGATGGCGGGCTACTTTTGCCGGCATTGCTGTTCTTGGTTTTCTGTGGATTGTTCCATGGCTGATAGTAAATAAAAACACTCCGGATAAGCACCCCTGGATTACGGAGGAAGAATACAATCATATACATTCCAAAACTGATAAAGAAAGCAATCCGGTGCAAGATGTTAAGGTTTATAGCTGGAAAGAACTGCTGCGCTTTAATAATACCTGGAGCATTATCTCATCAAGGTTTTTTATTGATCCTGTATGGTGGATGTTTGTAACAT
This sequence comes from uncultured Chitinophagaceae bacterium, assembly GCA_937858715.1. GTDB lineage: Bacteria > Bacteroidota > Bacteroidia > Chitinophagales > Chitinophagaceae > JJ008. The sequence continues at coordinate 56,095 of CALLZY010000150.1, forward strand.
GGCTTCCCACTTTTTTTAAAGAGCAATTTGCTTTTGATATAAAGCAGGTAGGTGCTTTTGCATGGGTTCCTTATCTCTTTGCCGCTATCGGCGGGATTGCCGGGGGCTTTTATTCTTCTGCTCTTGTAAAAAAAGGGAAAGATGCCTCAACGGCCAGAAAGAGTGCTATTACTATTGGTTCGGTCATTATGCTGTTGTCGCTGGGGGCCATTGCATTTTATATGAATCAACTGAAAGATAATATTGGTTTTGCAATCGCTTTGATCAGCGCCGCATTATTCGGATTTCAGTTTTTAATAAATAACCTGCAAACACTTCCGTCAGATTATTTTAACGGGAAAAACGTAGGCACTATAGCTGGTATGGGTGGAACAGCCGCCGTTGCCGGAACAATCATCCTGACATTGCTTGTTCCCTCACTTACCAAGACGGGTTATACCACTTTATTCGTTGTGGCCGCTTTGCTTGTACCACTGGCCTGGATTTGTATAACTTTTATTTCATCAAAAAACAAAATGCTTAATTCAAAATAACAAAAGTCTGTTCATCTACTAAATACTGCTATATGAAACGAATTTTAACCACAATGCTGATACTGCTGACCACCGGGCTGATTTATGGGCAAACAACATACTATTGGGTGGGCGGTACAGCCGCCACAACGGGTGTCACCACTTCTACCAACTGGAATACTGCGTTAAACGGAACCGGTACGCCCCGCCCTTCATCAACAGGTATTACGGATATATTGGTTTTTGATGGTTCAAACCTGGGTGGCGCCACACCGGCTACCGGACCGGCAACTATTCAGGTGAACAGCAGTATTTCATGTGCACAAGTCAGGTTGATTAATGCAGCCAACATTTCTTTTATACGGCCAACAAGCGGCACCAGCACAGTAACAATTAACGGAGAAGCCGGAGATGATTTTTTTATGGAAGCCGGTACAGATTTAAAATTTGTTTCTACTGTCGGCAGCATAAGGATGGCAATGCTTGTAACAACCACCGGACGGGTAAGCGGGGCAATTACAATGGTTACCGCTTTGCAGGCAAGGTTTGATAATACCACTGCGGGTTCTCCTGGTTCATTTGTTTTTACGAGCGGAGCAAGTCTGACAACAAATATTACTTCTTCCTCTTCCTCTTATGCATTTGGCAGCAGTTCTCAGTCATCAGAGAAATGGGTGGTGTTTGAAGATGGGTCTCACATATATTATGATGGTGGTTATAGCCCCTTTGGCGGCACTTCTGCTTTTTCATCACTTGATTTAAGACCTGGCAGCACCTGGCACCACAGGGCCAATAACGGACTTGGTGTATTCTGCAACAGGAAGAGTTTTGGAAATGTGATCGTTGAAAATAATGCCACCATGACTGCTGAAGGACCGGTGTACAGAATAAATAATCTTACAGTAAATTCCGGCAGCACTTTTATCACTCACAGTTCGGGGCAAACGGCTGTAAATGGCAACATCATTGTTAATGGGACTATATCAGCACCTGCTGCCGGAACCAATGAACTGGTTTTGGCTGGTAATACAGAACAATTAATTTCCGGGAGCGGAGCAATTGGGGTGAATAGTATGGTTGTGGCCAGTAAAGCCTCTGTTTCGCTGACAAGGTCAGTAGCGGTAGAAAACGCTGTTACAGTTTATGGAAAACTAAATTTTAATAATAATCAAATTACAGGCACGGCAACATTTACCGGAACTGGTATTGTAGCCCCGGTTACAGGAACCGGAAACCTTGCAGCTGGTTCATACATCATTACTTCGAATGCCGGTATCGGAACTTCTTTAAGAGGGCAAAGCGTCGCCGGTTCTGGTATTGCACCTAATACTCATATTGTAGCTTTTAATTCAGCCGGTGATTCTGTCTATATCTCGAACCCGGTTGTTACTGCGGGAACAAGTGTTTCATTAACAGTTGAAACAACCGGTGCCACCCTGCAAACGGCTAATACTAGCGGCTTTGATCCGGCAACTGGTTCGGTTGCTGCCACGGGTAATAAGACTTATGACGATAACATCAATTACATAATTGATGCCGCCACCTCCTGGCCATTTGGAGTCTCCACCTCAGGTGCAGCGACACCAGTTACGGCAGCGTTTATTGAGATAAATGCTCCCGTAACCGTAAACCGGGCATTTACAGTTACCAATCATTTAAAAGTGAATGGAAGAATCATACTCCGCCCGTTGGATATTGTCCGCATCGTTACAGGAGCAGTGATTAACGGCACACCCAATGCCACCAATTATATTGCCACGGACTATAACAGTACAAACGGCAACCAAAGTTTTTTACAGTATGAAGGAATCAATGGAACTACTTTGTTGCCAGTTGGTACTGTTAACTATTATTTGCCGGCAACGGTTAATACTGTTTCTGTTTCTAATTTCTCCATTGCAGTATTTGAAGGTATCACTACCAATGGCGCTGTAAACGGCACTCAGTTGTCGGCGGCGCAAAAGCAATTAGTGGTAAATGCGGTTTGGAATATTAACCGTACCAGCGGAAGCGGCAATACAGATGTTACGCTAAGCTGGAATGCTGCTTTAGAGGGTTCAACATTTACCACACTGCCCAATACAGATATTGGTCTTATCACTAACACAGGTACATCATGGGCTTTACCTGTTGGCACGGGGGATAATACAACCAATACTGTTACGGCAACTGTAAGCACATTTGGTTCTTTTGGTGCCGGGGCTGTTCCTCCTTCACAGCCATTTATTTTTAACCCGCTTCCGGTTAAGACATATGGTGATGCTGATTTTAATCCTGGCGCAACAAGCCTGAACACCACACAACCTATCGTCTATACAAGCAGCAATACTGCCGTGGCTACTATTGTTGCGGGCAATATTCATATTGTTGGCACAGGCACATCTGTAATAACGGCAACACAAGCCAGCGACGGATTTTATCCGGCGGCAAGTGCGACGCAAACACTTACTGTCAATAAAGCGGCTTTAACAATCAGGGCCGATAACAAGACAAAATTTGAATTGACCCCCAATCCTGCGTTAACAGCAACCTATACAGGATTTGTATTGGGAGAAAGCACTGCTGTACTGTTAACTCCAGCTATACTGTCAACAACAGCAGCACTGAATTCTGCACCCGGCACTTATCCTATTACGGTTTCAGGGGCAACAGCTGCAAACTATACTATCACATTCGTGAATGGAACACTGACCGTTCAGCCAAAACAAAACCAGGTTATTACTTTTAATACCCTGGCAACAAAAACTTATGGCAATGCGGATTTTGCTGCCGGGGCCACAAGCACCAACAGCACTATTCCCATTACTTATGTAAGCAGTAATACAGCAGTTGCGACAATGAGCGGCAGCAATATTCATATTGTTGGTGCCGGCACAACAAACATTACAGCATCCCAGGCAGGGAATGATGGTTATTTTTCTGCTGCAGATGTTACAAGGGCACTAACAGTAAACAAAGCAGCATTGACTGTTAAAGTAAGGGATACCACAAAAGTTCAGGGTGAACCCAATCCGCCTTTTACAATAACTTATACTGGTTTTGTACTTGGAGAAGCGGAGAATAGTCTTATCACAAAACCACAGGTATCCACTATTGCCACAACCACTACAACGGCTGGTTACTATACATTAACGCCACAAGGTGCTGCATCAAACAATTACAGTTTTACTTATACCGATGGAAAACTGACCATATACCCGGCCAGCGGAACTGATAAACAATACCTGCATGCTTTTGTGCCATCAAGAGGTGTGCTTACTGTAAGGGTATTTTCTGTACTGCCGGCAATTGGTGACATAGTGCTTTACGACATGTCTGGTAAACCTTTGGCAAAACGCAACCTGTTCATGCCTCCCGGGTTTATTAATGCTGATTTATTCATACCAACAATTCCATCCGGCATTTATATAGTTACTGTGAAAGGGGATGGTGTTGACCTGAGAAAAACAATACCGATAATTAACTAATGCGATTTTATGATGAAAAAAACAGGATTGATTACCGCCGTTATAATATGCAGTGTATTTGCCGTTGCGGGTCAAAAAATAAAGCCAGAGGCATGTTCAATGGATATGAAAACCCTTGAAAAAAGCCTTGACAGGATTAATGCGAAGGATGAACAACTGTTACCTGCTTTTAAGCAGTTGATTAATGATGCAGAGAAAGCAATGAAGTTTGGTCCGGTGAGTGTTATGGAAAAGAAGAACCTGCCACCAAGTGGTAATAAGCATGATTATATGAGTTTGGCACCTTACCATTGGCCTGATCCTGCAAAACCTGACGGATTACCTTACATTCGGAAAGATGGTGAAACGAACCCGGAGGTGAAAGAATATAAGGATAAAGAATACCTGCCACAGCTTTGTGCCAATGTGCAAACACTTGGGCTGGCCTACTATTTTAGTGGTGACAGTAAATATGCCGGTCATGCTGCAAAATTGTTGCGGGTTTGGTTTCTTGATACTGCCACAAGAATGAACCCCAACTTTAACTACGCACAGGCAGTTAAAGGAGTAAATACGGGACGGGGTGCCGGCATGATAGATTCCCGTCATCTTGTAAAAGTGGTTGATGCTATTGGCTTAATTCGGCCATCAAAATACTGGAGCAAACAGGATGAGGAAGAAATGAAAAAATGGGCTGCAGAGTTTTTGAACTGGATGCAAACCAGCGAAAATGGCAAGGATGAACTGGATGCCGATAATAACCATGGCGTATGGTATGATGCACAGCGGCTTGCATTGGCTTTGTACACAGGCGAAAAAGAATATGCAAAAAAAATTGTTATGAATGCCGCAGACAGGCTGGAAAAGCAAATGGATGAAAACGGGAACTTTCCAAAGGAAATGGCACGGACCAACTCGCTGCATTACTCCACATTCGTAATGGATGCCTTTTTCACAATTGCCAGTATGGCTCCAAAAACGGGAGTTGATTTTTGGGCTTTAAAAACTCCTGCAGGAAAATCGCTTCAAAAGGCGTTTGATGCCCTGAAACCGTATTTGACAAAGGAAAAAGAGTGGTCAGGGCAACAGATCAAGGCGTTTGATTTTGAAGAGGGATATTATCTTCTTGCTGTTGGGGCAAAAAAATTAAAATGCGGAAACTGTGCAGAGTCGCTTAAACAGCTTGCTGCTGATGAATTTCTCAAACTTCGTTTCAACTTATTATACTGATAATGAAATCATAAATTCTTAAACTGCTATTATGAAAAAAATACACTGCTTGTTCATTATGCTATTCTTGCTGGCAGGAACCGTTGCCACAGCACAAAAAAGAACAATCACAGGTAAAGTAACAAGCCAGGTAAATGGTGAGGCCTTACAGGGTGTGAGTATCCTCGTTGATAAACAGAAAGGCGGTGTCACTACCAATGCCGAAGGTGTGTACACTGTAACAGTAGAAAAAAATGCCACAACGTTGATTTTCTCTTACGTTGGGTTTGTAACGCAACCGGTTGTTATAGGCGACAAAACAAAAATTGATATAGTGATGTCGCCTGCTATAACCGACAATGCTGAAGTTGTGGTTATTGGATACGGAACCCAGAAAAAATCTCATCTTACCGGAGCTGTATCTAAATATAAGAACGAGAAACTGGATGAATCACCGGTTACCCGTCTTGACCAGGCTTTGCAAGGCAAAATTGCCGGGGTACAAATCCAAAATCTCTCTTCAGAAGCAGGTTCAGATCCTAAAATAAGGGTAAGGGGAATCAGCTCAATTAATGCGGGAGCCAATCCATTGGTTGTAATTGACGGGCATCCGGTGCCAGACGGATTATCTTTCATCAACATGAGCGATGTGGAATCTGTAGAAGTATTGAAGGATGCTGCTTCTGCCGCTATTTATGGTTCAAGAGCAGCCAGCGGCGTTATTATCGTTACCACAAAAAGCGGTAAAGCTGAAAAAACCAAGTATTCGGTAAAATTTTCAACGGGAGCAAAAACTGCCTATGAGCTTTATCCCATGATGACCACAACCGAGTACACTAATCTGTTGTTTTATGAGGCTTCACTTAAAGCAAAAGATCCAAGTATTACACCGCCGACCGGTACTGGTATTATCGCCAATAATGAAAGAGCTGCTTACATTGTAGAAAGCCAGCTGATGGGAGGGAAAGCAACTAACTGGCAAGAGCAGGCCATACGCAGTGCAACTGTCCGGAACCTGATGATAAACATGTCAGGGGGCACCAGGCAGGTGAAGTATTTTATATCCGGTGCTTACCAGAGAGACCAGGGCATGATGTATCATAGCGAATATGATCGCTTTAATTTGCGTACCAAACTGGATGTGCAGCTAAGCAAAAAAATCAAACTGACGTTCAATGTAAATCCCTCATACAATAAAAGAGAAAGACCATCAGTTGGTTATATTGATTTTGTACGCTTCCAGTCTTTTCTCCCAGTTTATCATAATGCCACAACCGCCGCTTTTGTAAACCAGACAGCACAATGGGCAAATGTAAAGCCGGGTGACTTTGCACAGGCAAGACATTTTAATGGAAGAGTATATTCGGGAATGATGCCTGACGGAAGTATGTGGGTAACATCATCGCCAACCGATCCTTTCTCCACGTCCAACAACACTCCTAAAGCAGTTATGGAAACAAGGACCATAACTTCTAATGATTACAGGGTATTAAGCTCCGGCGATCTGACATTAAATATTATTCCCGGCCTTGATTTTAAAACAACAGGAAGTGTATATGTGAACTATACCCAGGGCCTTGATTTTGCAAAGCGCAATTCAAACAGGGAAGGAGATGTGAACAAGGGTGTATATAATAAGCGGTTGTTTGTAGATATGCTTTCTGAAAACACACTTAATTATTCAAAACAAATCAAGAACCACTCTTTGGGGCTGCTGGCTGGATTTACCGCACAGAAAACTAAAATTGATGACGAACAAATAACCGGGCTTGACTATCCAAGTGATAACATTACTACATTGAATACAGCGGCACTGATAGATTTGGCGAAGGAGTCAACCTTCAACACAAAAAACCAGATTGGCCTGCTTTCTTACCTCGGCAGGGTTACTTACAGCTATGATAACAGGTATATGTTGTCAGCCAGTTACAGAACGGACGGAAGCTCTTATTTTGCCCCCGGCAATAAATGGGGATCATTTCCATCAGTATCAGTTGGCTGGGTTGTTTCGCAGGAAAAATTTATGGACAAAGTAAACTGGCTCAATAATCTGAAGTTGCGGGCCAGCTATGGTGCTACGGGTAATAACCGTATTATTGATTTTGCTTTTGTTGATTTACTGTATGCAGCTAATTACCCGATAGGTTCTGGTACAGGCACCAGCACTATGGGGCAAGTGCCATCAAGAGATATTCTTTCCAATCCCGATATTACATGGGAAAGAACATTTCAGTATAATGGCGGTATTGATATTGCGCTGTTCAAAAATGCAGTAACTATTTCGGCTGATGTGTACCAGTCAAAAACTGACCAGCTGCTGTTAAAACAATCGGCGATGGGTTTTGCAGGCGTACCGCTTGCCTGGAACAACATCGGAAGTCTTCGTAACAGGGGATTAGAACTTGAGATAACCACTAATAATTTCAAACGAAAGGATTTTAAATGGACAACATCGCTGAATATTTCTCACAATAAAAATAAAATTATAGAACTGGGTGCCGAAGCTTTTTTACTGAACCAGGGAGAAAGAACAGAAGTGTATATGAACCGTGTGGGTGATCCGCTTATTCAATACTTTGGTTATAAAACAGACGGCGTTTGGCTATCGCAGGCAGAAATTGATGCAGCCAGGGCCGCAGGTCTTACCAGTGCACTAAGCAATGTATTTGTACCTGGCGGGTTAAAACTGGTAGATGTTGATGGAAACAATGTTATTGATGCAAACGACAGGGTGGTTACCGGTAGTCCTTATCCTGATTTCACATGGGGATTGACAAATACATTTTCCTATAAAGCATTTGACCTGAGTTTTATGTTTCAGGGTGTGCAGGGCGGAGAACTGGTGAATGGAGATCCCAACTACAATGAAACAAAAAGGTATAACAAGAATTATAACAAAAACCGCTGGCTCAGCCCAATGTTCCCGGGTGATGGAAAAACACCGTACTCAACACTTGGTTTTAACTGGATGCTTACAGACTATGTGGTGGAAGATGCATCATACTATGCCCTGCGGGAAGTTATTATTGGCTATACGCTTCCTTCAGATCTTATTAAGAAACTGCACCTTAATTCGCTTCGTATTTATTTCTCCGGACAGAATTTGTTTTTCCATAATGCAGAAGGGTACAGGGGAATTAATACGGAAGCAAGATTTACTACCGGACCTTACAATACACCCCTGGTGGATGGTTATCAGCGGGGAAGTTTCCCAACACCAAAAACTATCCTGTTTGGACTGGACATTAACTTCTAACCACTAAAAAGCATTTTATGAAATACTTACAATATGTTATTATAATCGGATGCCTGGGACTGCTTTCCTGTAAGAAAGTAATTGATTTGTATCCTCAGTCAAACCTGAATACAGGTACTTATTATTCTAATCTTGAAGAGGTGAAGGCCGCATTAACCGGATGTTATAATGGTATGCAGCGTTCCCTGTCGAATGAGTGGCAGTTCACCGAACTGAGAAGTGATAATTCAAAACAGGGACAGCCTGGCAGCACTGCTTCAACAAACAGGGATTTGAGCGATTTGGACATGTTTACTCCAAGCACTTCACATCAGGCCATTTATACTTACTGGCTGGCAACGTATAATAATATCAGGAATATAAATATTGTTTTACAAAAACTTGGAGTTACCTATAGCCCTGCATCAGGTACATTAACTTTTAATGCAGTTAATATCCCGCTTACTGAGGCAGACAGAAAACAACTGGCCGGAGAGGCGATGGTTATAAGGGCTTACCATTATTTTAACCTCGTCCGTTTGTTCGGCGGTGTTTTCCTGGTGCATGAACCGATTACTCCGGCGCAGGCAAAAGAGATGAACCGTGCCGGCATAACAGATATTTACAAACTGATTGAAGCAGACCTTACCACTGCTGTTGCTTCAATGAATACCCTGAAGTATAACCAGATTCCAACTGCAGAACTGGGAAGGGCAACGGGTTGGGCTGCCAAAGGAATGCTTGCAAAAGTGTATTTAACATTAGGAAGAAAAGCAGAGGCTGCCACTTTATTGCAGGATGTGATAACTAACAGCGGCTATTCGTTGCAAGCCAGTTATGCAAATGTGTTTTCTATAACTAATGAGGTGAACTCCGAAATCTTGTTTGCAGTAAGATATAAAGCAGGAGGAATAGGGTTGGGTTCGCATTTTGGAAATACATTTGCCCCCCTGGGCAGTGGTTCGGCAATAATTAATGGTGATGGCGACGGTTTGAATTATCCTACTAACGATTTGGATACTGCTACCATCGGTGACCCAAGAAAGCCCACCCTGATTGGAGTGTACGGATCAGGTTCATCAGCAAAACTCTATGTAAAGAAATTCCTCTCACCTGTAACATTGGTGGATGATGGTGAAAGCGACTGGCCGGTATTGCGGTATGCCGATATTTTATTGATGCTTGCAGAGGCACAAGGTTATACGCAGCCCAGCCTGGATTTGATTAATGCTGTAAGAACAAGGGCTGGCCTGCCTAATCTTACGATGGCAACAATTACAACTTTAGCACAGTTTGAAAAAGCCCTGTCTACTGAAAGGAGGATCGAATTTGCATTTGAAAATCAACGTTGGTTTGATTTGGTACGGTTTAATACTACCATGACTACCATAACAGCTGTTCAGGCAATGAAGGACCATTATTCGGTCGAGTACTATAATCATTACCGCTTGTATGTAGCCCCTGCACCCACACTTGCAGAACTTCATGCAAATGTTTCTGTTAACAACAGGTTGCTATTGCCAATCCCTCAACGTGAAATTGATACAAACACACAGTTAGTTATTGAACAAAACACCGGATACTAATAGTAATTGACATGAAGAATATTTTTTTTACCGGAATTTTCTTGTTTTCGCTGGCTTGTGCAGCGCAGGAAACGGATACAACAACGTATAAGCCAGTAGAGTATCCGGAAGGATTTACAGCAAAGCTGAATGCGGTTTACACAACTGTTAAAGATTGGGAAGGGAAGATGGATATTTACTTGCCACCTGAAAAAAACGGGCCATCGCCTGTTGTCATTAATATACATGGCGGTGGATGGAACCATGGGGTAAAAGAGTCGCAAACGGGGTTTAGCACTTTCTTTAAGATGGGATATGCAGTAGCAAATATAGAATACCGGTTAACGGGTCAGGCTACAGCCCCTGCTGCTGTGGAAGATGCAAGATGCGCCCTGGTGTACCTTATTAAAAATGCGAAAGACCTCAATATTGATGTCAATAAAATAGTGATTATGGGAGGTAGTTCAGGTGGCCATCTTGCGTTAATGGCAGGTTTACTTGGAAATGATAACCGGTTTGACGGGAATTGCCATGGAGTGAAAAATATTAAAGTTGCGGCAATTATTGACAAATATGGCATTACTGATGTATGGGACTGGGGATACGGGAAAGATATTACCAGCAAATCAGCAACGAGATGGCTGGGTGATAAAGCCAATGATGAGAATTTTGCCAAAACGGTTTCTCCGATTTATTATGTAACAAAAAACAGTCCACCTGTTTTTATTGTTCATGGTGATGCAGATCCAACAGTACCTTACCAGCAGTCAGTTGATTTACATAAAAAATTATTGGCGAACGGAGTGAAGACAGAATTTATAACGGTACCGGGTGGCCTGCATGGCAAATTTGATAAAGAAAAAAATAGCGAGATCAACATGGCTATCTCCGCATTTTTAAAGGAAGTGGTTAAGTAATGTTGATCAGAAGAGTATTCTTATTCCAGCACCTAAAGTAGCCATAAGTGGTGCCTTGTCGTTTACGAGCAGGTAGTTACTGGGATAACCCCATGCAGGAACAGCGACTTTTCCTTCGGCATAGAGATACAGGTCGCCTTTCATGGGAATATCAATACCCAATCCAAGATCGTAAGTAAGTCTTTTAAAGTTTGCTGTTCCACTGAGTACCGGAACATTGTATTTAGTGGTGTCTATTTCTTTCGAATGAGTATTGCTGATGTTGCCAAAAAGTAAACCAAAGCCAGCCAGCCCATAGAGGCTCCATGTTTCTTCTTCTTCAGAAGATCCTTTCAGAAACTTTTTCCAGCCTGTGGCAAAATGCCTGATGCGAAGCTTGGCGTTATTGGTATAGTTTATTTCTGGCGGATTAGATAGAGCATTTTTAGCAATAGCCAGTAACTGGTTTTTGAATTTTCCACCGCTGTAATAGCCAAACGAAATGTATATCCCGCCTTTGGGAGTAAGATGAAACTGTGCTTGTGTATTGTGCCCGAATGCCCAGAACTGCTGACCTTTTCTGAAGCTGCGAAGTATTTCCGGATTTGTAGCTATGCTGAAGCGGGGCTGTGTCCATACCTGGGCAGCAATAAAAATGCAAAGGATAAACAGTATGTAAATCTTTTTTTGCAAGGAAAAAATATTAATGCAATGTTAAGCAATTCTATAAAACAACAAAGCCATCCGCCTTGGGCGGATGGCTTTGTGTATCGGCAGCGTCAAATTATTTAACCAATTTCAGTTCTTTTATGATATTGGTGCCACCACCCACTTTATCAATGCACCAGAGTACATAGCGGATGTCAACACAAATACAGCGGTTTACTGTAACATCGTAAGCAATCTGGCTCTTGATGTCTTCAGAGTTGCCATCAAAAGCAAGACCTACCAGTTCACCTTTTGCATTCAGTACGGGTGAGCCGGAGTTACCACCAGTAATATCACAGGTATTGAGGAAGCAGGTAATCATATCTTTTTTGCCTGGATCAGCATACTGTCCGAAATCCTTCTTGCGGAGCAGTTCTAATACATTAGCCGGAAGATCAAACTCGTCATCGCCTGGTTTGTATTTCTGCAATACGCCGCTGGCGGTGGTGTACCAGTCGTAGCGAACACCATCTCTTGGAATATAGGGAGCCACTTTTCCGTAAGTGAAACGCATGGTACTGTTGGCATCAGGATAGTATTCTTTTTTGCCTTTGTTCATTTCCATCTGGCCTTTCATATATATACGGCCCAGATCGGCATTCTTGTTATTATAAGCAACCAATTTAGGTGAATAGTTGGTCATCCAGTTATTGAGGAACGCTTTTGTGTACTGGAAGGCTGGATCATTGTCTAACCCGGCAAGAGTTGGATTGCTCATGAAAGCGGTCCATTTTTCGCTGTTAAGCAGCAGTGCATTTGCAAACAAATCAGCAGCATATTTTTTCCAGGTATCTTCATTCTTCAGGTCGCCGAATTTTTCCTGCACTTTTTCAAAGAAACCGGCAGGGTGCTGACCTTTATCAATCTCATTGTAGAACAGTTGTGTAATGGCAGCAAGAATATTGCGGTCGGCTTCTATCACATATCGCTTGGCTTCTTCTTTCAGCATATCATCAATGCTCTTGATGGATTTTTCTATTTTGGCTTTATCGGGTGACTCTTTTTTTAACTCCCCTTCAAGTTGTACTAATTGTGAGTTCCAGCCCACGAGGTCAATGCCCATAATACCCTGGCCAAAGAACTGGCGGTGCTTTTCATATCCTTTCCATGCATCCACGTTGGCTTTAAATTCGTTCAGCAGGTTTTCATATTCCGGCTTACCGTTTGCCCATGCCTGGAATTTTTTCTCCTCTTCTCTTCTGTTTTCAACAATGTTCTTTTGCTTCAGTTGTTTGCCTTCCAGGTCGTAAAATTTCCAGTAGTTGGCAAGGCCGGCATAGTCAGAAGCTAATTTCAGACGGGTTTCCATGCTCTTGTCCATCTCAACTTTCATAGCCTTGAGGCGGATGTCGCGGCACTTAACAAAGTTTGGATCAAAATAATCCCTTTGTAATTCGATATTATAGCTGGCGTCGTAGCGGTTGGTACGTCCGGGATAGCCAAGAATCATATTGAAGTCACCTTCTTTGAGGCCTTTCATTGAAACCGGAAGGTAATGTTTGGGTTTCAGCGGAGCGTTTTCAGTGCTATAAGCAGCGGGCTGACCATCTTTAGATGCATATACTCTGAAAACAGAAAAGTCGCCAGTGTGACGTGGCCATTCCCAGTTGTCAGTATCGCCACCGTATTTGCCAATTGCTTCCGGAGGGCATCCTACAAAGCGAACATCGGTATATCTTTCATAAACAAAAAGCAGGTATTGATTGCCTTTGAAAAAACTGCCGATGCGGGCATCAAGAAATTTTGTTTTATCGGCATACTTGGCAACAATAGAAGCTGACACTTCTCCATACTTTTTTGTGCGGTCACCACCGGTAAGATTACCCAGGGCATCAGTAACTTCTTTGGTTACATCAACGATGTTTTTCAGAAACTGAACAGAAAGACCTTCAACAGGCAGTTCCTGGCTGGTACTGGAAGCATAGAAACCGTCACGCAGATAGTTGTGCTCAACTGTGCTCAGGCTGTTGATTGCACCATAACCGCAGTGGTGATTGGTAAAGATCAGGCCCTTTTCACTAACAATTTCTCCGGTACATCCACCGCCAAAGATGATGATGGCATCTTTTATAGAATTTTTGTTGAGGCTGAAAATTTGTTCTTTGGTGAGTTTGCAGCCTTTCTTCACCATGTCGTCATATGTTTTCTGACCAAGGAAGAGTGAGAGCCACATTCCTTCATCGGCCATTGACCTTGTAATAATTCCGGCCAATAAAACAACCGTTATAAAAAACTTTCTCATAAATAAAAATTTAGGCAACAAACCTAAGCAAAAACAGTTACTAATTTGCTGAACTTGTTACGAATGGTTAATTTGGCTGTTTAAATATCTGCTTATGAATTTGCGGTTGCTTGCCATTATCCTTATTGCTTCTCTTTTTGTTATTAATTCCTGTAGTAAAAAAGACAGTACGCCTGATCCAACCCCGCCTTCTGTACCTGGTTGTTCGTCGAATACAAGCCCGGCCAACGGCAGCTTTATCACCAGTAATTCTGTTACGCTTAGCTGGTCGGCTGTAAGTGGTGCCACAGGTTATGATGTGTATGTGGGAACCAGCAGTTCTCCGGGTACAGTAGTGGCATCTAATGTGAGCGGAACAAGCTATAGCTATACAATTCCAACAACGGCAACCAGTACAACATATTACTGGTATGTGCAGCCCAAAAATGCAAGCGGTGCTGCCAGTGGTTGTGTAAGTACTGTTACCTCGTTTACTTTTACGGTAATTCAAACTCCGGCTCCTTTTGGATATTATGTAGTGGGTTATTTTCCATATTACAGAGGTCTTGCTGCAGTACCTGATATTAAGTTCAGGATGACGAATGTGGTGGTGTATGCTTTCTACCAGGTGAATGCATCAGGAACGCTGTCGGCTCCGTCATCACCGTCGGCTCCACTTACTGATGTGGCCAACAAAGCCAGAACGAACAGCTCGAAGATTTTCCTGGGTATTAATGACGGGGCAGGCGATGGCACTACCAACTTTAAAAATATGGCCGCCACTGCATCGGGCAGAAATAATTTCATAAAATCAGTGATGAATACCGTGCGGCAGAACAATCTTGACGGAGTTGATGTGGACTGGGAGTTTCCATCAACCAGCAACAGCACAGATATAACATTTACTGCACTGATGAAAGAGCTGAGTGATTCACTGCACCGGGATGGCCGTTATTATTTATCATGCGCTATTACTGCCGGCAAATATGCCGGTGGCTACCGCGATGCTATCCGCAGTGAGATATTTCCTTATGTTGATTTCTTCAATATCATGGCCTATGACGATTTCAGCACTACGGTTCCTTATAAGCATCACAGTGATTATGCCCTGGCGCAAACCTGTCTTAATTACTGGCTGAATACAAGGAGTATGCCTGCGGGAAAATGTGTGCTGGGTGTGCCTTGTTACGGCAGGCCATCGGGCATCACACAAAGTAATACGGTGCTTACCTACAGTGGTATTCTGGCACAGGGTGGTAATCCGCAATTGGATTCCGCTGTTGTAACAGCCGGCTCATTCACCAACTATACTATTTATTACAACGGGCAATACACAGTAAAGCGAAAAGCCAAATTGGCCAAGGATATTGCAAATGGTGTGATGTTCTGGGAGAAATACCAGGATGCACATGATGGCAACTCTTTGATAAAAGCTGCCTGCGACACAGTAGGAAGAAGTTATTAAGCGAAATTTCCCTGATAACTGCAGTAAAGAATGAATTTTACAGATTTTATTGAAAAAACACCGGTTTTACGTCGGTGTTTTTTTGTGAAGATTATTTATATCCTTTCCAGATTCTTGCTTCTGTGTCAAACAACCAATATATACCATTTGCATAGGCAAAATTCAGCCAGTCATTGACAGGGGCATCATCCGGAAATTGCAGCGTTTTTGTTTGGAAGCCTGTTGCCTTGTCATAGAGTTCCACTTGTCTGTTTGTATTATTCAGCAAGCCGATTTCTGAACCTTTTATGCCTGTATAAATTACTGTGGTACTGTTGTATTGGCCGAAGACTTCACTGTTATTAGTTTCAAGATCCAGGTTGTCAGGATTGCCAGTGAGGATACCGAGATGCAAAGTGATATATTCGTTATGTTCTGCCCATTTATAACCATACACATCTATTTCTCCTTCAGCCCCCAGAAAATACACTTCGCTTTTTAGCGGATTAAAGGCACCGGCAGATTGAGCCTCCGGCTGATTCATGCCTTCATGCAGATTTTTTATTGAAACTGGCAATCCTTTTGAGTCCAGCTTATATTCGGCCCATCCAAAATTATCATACCCGTTCATCTGGATAGTTTTTGTAACTGGATTGTACCATAGTCCACGGACATCAAATAATGCTTCTTGAGCAACAGGGGAAAGTCTTGTACCCTTTACATCAAAAACACTTACAGAAAACTCAATGTTCCCGGCCATGGCTGCATAGTATTTCTTCTGTACAGGATGCCAGGCAACTGATGCACCATTCGCACCACCTTCACGGGGAATTTTCAGTTCTAAAACTTTTTTCAATGTTCGGGGAACAGCCTGAGCATAACTCTGACTGGAATATAACAGCAAACTGACGGCGGAGAGAAATAGCAACTTTTTCATGTGTAATTTTTTATTTTAGAAATTTGTCACATGTTATTCGCCATAAAATTTTCATCGCAAGTTGGTATAATAGCTCGAAAATTTTATGGCTCATTTTATAACCTTAGTTTTAAGTGGTATATGAAAACATCCGATGCCAGGTTCTTGAAAGGAAAGCAGTTTTGTATAGTGCCGGTTATTGATAAACAGGAGAAAGAGATACTAACTATGCCTTTGCGACCCCGGGCATGCGATGTTTATTCTGTACTAAAGTTACATTAATTAACAGGCTCGTTCAATACTTTCCACAATAAATCTTTCAGTTCAATCAGCCCTTTATTAGTAACAGATGAAATGAAAAGACGGGGAATATTTGCGGGCAGTTCTTTACTTATTGCTTCTTTCAGTTCATCGTCTAGCATATCGCTTTTGCTGATGGCAATGATAAACTGCTTTTGCATCAGTTCGGGGTTATACTGTTCCAGTTCGTTAACCAGTATTTCAAATTCCTTCTTATGGTCGTTGCTGTCAGCCGGGATGAGAAACAGCAGCACCGAATTCCGTTCGATATGTCTGAGAAAACGATGGCCAAGTCCTTTGCCTTCGGCAGCTCCTTCTATAATACCGGGAAGATCGGCAATGCAAAAACTTTTACCATCACGGTATTCCACCATGCCCAGATTGGGAGTGATAGTGGTAAAGGCATAGTCGGCAATCTTTGGTTTTGCCGCTGTTATGACTGAAAGCAGGGTTGATTTACCTGCATTGGGGAAACCGACAAGACCAACATCGGCAAGCACTTTAAGTTCCAGAATTTTCCAGCCTTCAAGTCCGGGCAAGCCGGGCTGTGCATATTCCGGGGCCTGGTTGGTGGGTGTGGCAAAATTAGAGTTGCCCAGCCCGCCTTTACCGCCGGGCATCCAGACTATTTCCTGGCCATCTTCGAGAATTTCCGCTTCCTGTTTTCCGGTTTCTTCATCTCGGGCAATGGTGCCTAACGGAACTTCTATGATGATGTCTTTCCCGTCTCTGCCAGTACAGTTATTAGCTCCGCCTTTTTCGCCATCTTCGGCCAGCACATTTTTATAATAACGTAAGTGCAGCAATGTCCAGAGGTTTCGGTTTCCTTTCAGAATGATATGGGCACCCCGGCCGCCATCGCCGCCATCGGGTCCTCCAAGGGCGGTAAACTTATTGCGCATGAAGTGTTTATTGCCGGCACCACCGTGTCCGCTGCGGCAAAAAACCCGTATCTGGTCAACAAAATTGCTTTTTTCCATAATCTTTGTGCAACAATAAGCAAATATACCTTGTCAAACTGTAAACAATCTGTATGAACCGTATTTTGTTAATGACCTTATTGAGCAGTATGATTTTTCTGCAATGTGGAAAGAAAAATGAAAATGATGTTGTTCCTGCATGTGTGCAGGCTAAAATTTCTGAAATAAAAGCACAGCCTAAGTGGAATCCTCCTGCGGAAGTAGCGGAATACCTGTATTATGGCAGGAAAGTTTTTTTATTTACCAGCGATTGCTGCGATCAATACATACAACTGTATGACGAAAACTGTAATTATATCTGTGCACCTTCAGGCGGCCTTACCGGGCATGGTGACGGGAAATGTGCCGATTTTTATTCTTCGGCCAAATTAATAAAATTAGTATGGAAGGATAATAGGTAATAAAAAAGCGATGATTCTATCACCGCTTTAAAAACCCGATCGGAGAATATATTTATTGTACTACCAATTTTGTACTGAATACTGATCTGCTTTCTTTGTCTGTAATGTTCACCATGTAAACACCTTTTGCGGCAGCCTTGTCCAGGTTAATGGACTGTGACTGGTTTTCGCTGCCGATGGTCAGGGCCTGCCGAACCATTTGGCGACCTGTTACATCTGTAACGAAAATGGTATAATTGCCTGCTTCCAGCGCATTAAACTGCAAAGTAAATTGGTTGTTAGTAACCGGGTTGGGAAAGAGAATCACCCTGCTGTCTGTTGCGGCAGGTATTGCAGTGCCTTTCATCAGTTCTATTGCAGTACCAATTGGCTTGTTTCCGGAGATGTAAAGGTTGCTGTTGGCCAAATCGGAGCTTTGCCAGACAGTACCGTTAATTGCATAAGGCGTTGCAGCCAGGGTTTTTAGATCCACAGTAAAGTATGAACTGGCAGCCATAGCACTTGACACAATTATCTTATTGTCTTCTGTAACAGCGGCACCGTTTACAGTAAAAGTTGGAGGTATGTTTTTGATTGTGCCAAGAAAAGCAGTCACTTTAGTAGTAGTGCTAACCCTGAATACCAGGTTTCGGGCTGTAAATATGTATAGATTTCCATCGTCATCGGCTATTACGTCACCGCCATAGCTGCTGCATGCGTTATGAATAGAAACACCATTATTCGACTGGTCATCAACTAGAGAACCCAGGTCCTCAACCAGTAACTTCTTTCCTGTGGTGAAGCGGAGCAATTGGGTGCCATCGTTTGTAACTGCATAACCATAGCCATCGGAGGCGATTACCATCCGTGTAATGATATTGCCCTGATCGGGTGATTTTTGTGGCCTGCCGGAGAACTCCTGACCTGCTGTGTAAAACACCTTCATTGTTTTAAGATCGATATAACGTAACTGGTCAATAAACATCGGGGTGTAATACAAGCGGTTATTCTTTTTATCAAGTGCCATTGCTGCCACGCCACTGCTGAAAGCAGGTTTTGTGTTGAATCCCATTCCTTTTGGATTGGCAAATGAAGTGATTTCCTGTTTTGAAGTAGCATCATAAGCTACCTGGTTCAGATCGTTACCGTTGAGTAATATGCCGGTGAATTTGCCGGTTCGGAGATCAATCTTTCGCAGATAGTTCCAATTATAGCCTTGCTGTATGTCAGTAACTGCATAGGCAAACTTATCGGCTACCTGGGCTGCAAGGGTTGTGGCAAATAAAATTGAGGTGATGGCAAAGGCATAAAAGGGTAAACTTTTTCTCATACACAAAGGTTTAGTATTTACAATCAGAAATGTGATGCAGTAAATTACAGAATTTCCTAAAAAGCGGGAAGAATTATTTTGTGAAGGGCAATAAAAAAACCCCTCCGCCACAAAGAGCAGGAGGGGTTGGATTGTTAAAACCCTGAGCATTATCTCTTAATAATCTTCTGTGTCAGTCTTCCTTCTTCTGTAATTAATTCCACTATGTACATTCCTCTGTTCAGCGCTGATAGTTCAGAAGACAGTACGATTACGTTGTTTCCTTTCATTATCTGGGCATTTTTGTTAACTACAACCTGTCCGGCTGCATTACTTACCCTTAATACAGCGCTTACTTCTTTATCAGCATTCAATTCGACTTTCAGGTCGGTTGTGAATGGGTTGGGATAAACGGTGAGACCGCTAACTGCTTTTCCGTTAATCCTTAAGGCTACGACCTTACTGAAGCTGGACCTTGCATCAATATCAACAGATTTAATTCTATAGTAGATAATGCCAGAAGAGATGCTGATAGGGTCAGAGTACAAGTAATTAACATCGCTGGCCGAATTGCCAACGGCTTGTTTAGTTCCTATGGATGAGAAGTTAACGCCGTCATAGCTTCTTTCTATTTCGAAGCGGCTGGCATTAATTTCGCTGGCAGTTGTCCAGTCAAGTATAGCATTGTTGCCCTGTTTTGTAACTGAAAAAGCAGTCAGCTTAACAGGCAATGTTGTTTGTGAAGGGAA
>CALLZY010000151.1 GCA_937858715.1 uncultured Chitinophagaceae bacterium
TTGGCACTGTAACCAGCAGGTGTTTGCAACGGAATGGATAGGTACTTTTTTGTGTCAGGAGAAAAAGCAATGGTCTCCCCCTGCTTTTCTTCTTTGCCCTTAATAACGGCTTTTACAGTGTAGATATATGTCTTAGTTGTGTCAATCTTGTCTGAATAGTTGGTACTTTCAGTTATCATTGTTTTCCTGACAGATACTTTTTTCCCTTCGGAGCGATACAAATTAAAGTAAACGGATGTATCTTCTGTGCCCTGCAAACGCCAGCTAACCAGCACATTTCCCTTTCCATCCGGTACGGCATGAAGACCACGGGTAAGAAATTCCATTTTATTCTGGCTTAATAGTACTGCCGGAAGCAGCAGAAAGAATAGCAGAAATAATCTGTTCATAAAAATGCGTTTTATTTTAGACGTTCGTCCTCAGCAATTCCGGCGGTTTTCTTCTTTTCTTCAGGCTTCTGCGATACACTTATTTCAAAGTTTTTGTATCTCCAGTTTTTAGCATACACCATTTCGCCTAACATATTAGCTGTAACCATTGAATTAATGAAATTGAAATTCTCAATCTGCGAATTAACCAGTCCGTTTACCTCAAATGCCTTTTGTGCATTGGTGATTTTCACATTATATATATAGAAATCTTTTGTGTGAGGAATTCCTTTCTCAGCCGGAGTTACTTTTTGCAGCATCGCTTTCCAGTGCTGAGGAACAGAATCAATGTAATAGCCCTTGGGAAGTTCACTGTAGCTGTAAGCAGGATACCAGTTCAGGTTAAACTGGTAAGCATTGCGAACAGAATCCAGTACCGAATTAACAAAATAAACATCCTCCACTGTTCCACCCCTTGTTGTTGCAGATTTAATGCGAAGCCCGTTGTCAGTATGTTTTGCTGATAAATCAGCACAGTATATATGCCGGATGCTGCCGGAGGTTTCACTGCCCAGTGTAACCAGGCCGGCACCTCTTCTTGCAATTGATTTTCTTATAACTACATATTCCGTGGGCTTGTTAACTCTCAAACCGTCCCAATCTCTCCCGGCTTTTAAACAGAAATTATCATCGTTACAATCAATGTCACAGTTTTCAATTAAGGTCCATGTTGACGAATCAACATCAATCCCATCTGTACTGGGACCACTGCCATCCTCATTGTTCCTGATTATAATACCGTCAACTGTTAACCTGGTGGAGTACAACAACTGCACTGTCCAAAAACCAGCATTCTTAAATGTCAATCCTTTTATGGTAACATCGGCTGAATTCTGAACAAGCAGTGTTCTAACTCTTTTTGCATCATAATCTACAATCCACCTCAATCCTTTTTTGTCATATTCTTTCCTCATATTCCAGTACAAGTCCCAGCAGAATTTGCCTCTTGCATTAATAACTCCGTCACCAGTAACTGCTACATTCTTTGCATCCAGAACATTAATGAGTGCTGCTGGCCAGGTAGTTTCTATTCCTGCAATGCGGGACTGCATATCGGGATAATCTGCAAAACTTTGAGAACCGAGCAACACAACATCTTTATCAAGCCGCATATGCACATTAGATTTCAGGAATATACTTCCGCTTACATAAACTCCCGGTTTAAACACAACAATTCCGCCACCGGAAGCAGCACATTTATCAATAGCTGTCTGAATTGCTTTGGTGTTTACAGTTAGAGTGTCGCTTACGGCTCCAAAATTGTTAACATAAAACAGTCTCTTTGACTGTGGGAATGACTTAGCTCCTGTTTTATTCACCCATGACGGAACTCTGAAAACCTGTGCTCCTGTATAAATGTTTGCAGCCAGAAATAAACCTGCTGCCAATATTGAATTTTTATAAAACGTCATTGCTTTATTATTTTAAGTGTTGTACTGTTATTCTTTACTTTAACTCTTACAAAATAAACTCCCGGATAAAGATTAGCCCCGAAAGTCACTTCCCTGTTAGCTTCACCAAAAAGCAGTTTTCGTCCTGATGCATCAAAAACTTCATAACTAAATAATGATGTTGTACCTAAAGTTAACTTGAAATCAGATGATGACGGGTTGGGGAATGCCTTAAATGTTATTCCCTCTAAGGCAAGGCTGCCAACAGAAGTTATAACCTGTGTATTGGTTAACCGGATGTTGGGCCGTAGTGGAGCCTGCATACCATCCCCCAGATAAAAGCCCGGATGTGGGGGTTGGTTATAAGCTGCATTTTGCCAGGCAACAGCCATTCGGTATTGAGGGTCATGCATCAATGTGTAGTATTTATATGTTGTTGGGTTAATAGTTGTATAAATATTGAGGTAGTTATTATCTGAGCTGCGCAGGATTATTTCCTCCCGCCAGTCTCCAAATATATCAGCGGTAAGGCAAGGATTCTTCTTAGTGGAATTATTGGAAACCCCTGAACCCATGGTTGACTGGTACAACGTTAGCAAACGACTTGAATTATTACTGACATAATTCCATTTATCAAGTACATCACCATCCAGAATCTCTCTTAACAAATCGCCATCCCACCACACTGCATGGTTAATACTTGGCCTTGATGGCCCGATAGAATCGCCTTTACAATTGTAAAGAGTATTAGTACCCCAGCATTCATATCCTTTGTACCTGGGATCGATGTCGCCGGCTAATGCCCGGCCTACATCACCTGTTGTATTTACACCCCACAAGGTTTGCCCGCTTGAAGCATCAAGCATCCGCAAACCTTTATCAACGTACTTTGTCTGTTCTTCGTAACACTGCCATATTTCCAGGCCGGGACGGTCAGGGTTCATATCAGTCAGATGTAAAGCATCTCCATGCCCTAAACCGTTTACAAAGAAACCTGTTCCGTCATAATTAACCGCACTGGAACCGTTGTAAATTTCGTCTTTACCATCACCATTTGCATCACCAACAGTCATTTGGTGGTTACCCATTCCTGCATAAGAACTATTACCGGATGTATTACTGTCGAAAACCCAACGAAGCTGCAACTGACCATTAGCGAAATCCCATGCTGCCCTCACTAATCTTGTATAGTAACCTCGGGCAAAAATCATACTAGGCTTTTGTCCGTCTAAGTAAGCAACTGCAGCCAGAAACCTGTCAACCCGGTTACCATAATTATCACCCCAACTACTAACAGTTCCCCGTGCAGGTATATAATCTTCAGTATCTAACACCTCCCCGGTTGCCCCCTTGAAAACAGTAAGAAATTCGGGACCAGAAAGTATGTATCCATTTGAATTGCGGTAATCAGCTGTAGCATTACCAATTACTGTTCCTTTGCCATCAATTGTTCCATCAGCAGTTTTACAGGCAACTTCCGCTTTCCCATCGCTGTCAAAATCATAAACCAGGAATTGCGTATAGTGAGCCCCAGCCCTGATGTTTCTGCCCAAGTCAATTCTCCACATTCTTGTACCACTCAGTTTATATGCGTCGAGGTAAACGTTACCAGTATAACCAGATTGCGAATTGTCTTTAGAATTAGAAGGATCCCATTTCAAAACAATTTCATACTCCCCATCACCATCCAAATCACCCACACTGGCATCATTGGCGGAATAAGTGTATGCTACAGCATCCGGCGTAATTCCTCCGGGTGGTACCTGAACCGGTACTTGTAGATACTGTTGTTGCCATACAGGAACCTGAACATTGTTAGGATCCTCACTACCATTAACAATTGCTTTTACTATGTAATTTCCATTTATCGAGGTGTTATCTGTGTAATTTGTGGCATCAACAGGTGTATTATTAATTTTTATCCCATTCCGGTAAATATTAAACGTAGTTGTTTCAACTTCAGTGCCATATAGTCGCCAGCCAATAAAAACCTGCGAAGTATTAACCCTCACTGCCACCACTCCTCTTCCTAACCCTTCCATCCATCTTTGCGCCGGAAGTATTAGCTGAAAATGAAGAAAGAATGTGAGCAGAATAAAAACTGAAATTATTTTCGTAATCCTCTTCATAAATATCAAGATAAAATAATCGTTAGTCTAAAAACAAGAACAAGTGGTATAAATTAATCAAACCCTTGAGTAAGCAAATGATGGCAATACAACCTGCTGTATATACAATGGAAAATTAATCCAAAGTGAATTTGGTTGCATCCTGAAGCATCCTGACAGAAATAGTATTTTTGTTGCTACTAAATGAACGCAAGAGCGAAAATTCCTGAAAACGTCTCAAAACTACAGGTGCGGATTGCCGTATCGGTTTTCTTTTTCTGCCAGGGATTATCGTTTGCCAGCTGGGCAAGCCGTATTCCAGATATTAAAACAGCACTACATCTGAGTGAGGCCGGGCTGGGAAGTTTGCTGTTGGCATTACCCCTTGGTCAATTACTAACAATGCCCTTCAGTGGGCGGGCTGTTACCCGGTTTGGAAGTAAGAATGTTCTTCGCATCGCCATTGTTGGTTATGTATTTTCACTAACCAATATTGGTCTCGCTGCTAAAGACTGGCAGCTAGCCCTGGCCTTATTCGCATTTGGCATTTGTGGAAACCTTTGTAACATTTCTGTAAACACACAGGCAGTTCACACAGAAGCCATTTATGAAAGGCCAGTAATGGCATCCTTTCACGGAATCTGGAGTACAGCGGGTTTTACTGGTGCCATGATAGGTTCATTGATGATGAAACTTTCTATCCGGCCTTATTTCCACTTTGTTGGCGTCGCCTTCTTTGTTATTATTGCCATACTTATATTCAATAGTCGGTTATTACACACTCCGGTTAGCCGCACAGCTTCTTCATTTAAAAGAATAAAATGGCCTCATGGCACCTTGTTACTTCTTGGTATTATCGCCTTTTGCTGCCTGAGTGCTGAAGGCTGTATGTTTGACTGGAGCGGAATATATTTCAAAGAAGTTGTGAATGCAAAAGGCTCTTTAGTATCGCTTGGCTACGCTTCGTTTATGATAATGATGGCAACGGGAAGGTTTACTGGTGATAAACTGGCACTGAAATTCGGAAGGAAAAGAATGGTCCAGGTAAGCGGTCTTCTCATTTTTACAGGAATGATGATTGCAGTTCTGTTTCCTGCACTGATTACTGCCACAGCAGGATTTTTGATTGTTGGTTTTGGGGTAAGCAGTATAATACCGCTGATGTATAGTACCGCCGGAAAAATGAAAGAAGTGGCAAGTGGTATTGCTATAGCAACGGTTTCAGGTATAGGCTTCTTTGGCTTCCTGATGGGACCACCGCTTATAGGCTACATTGCACAGCTTGCTGGATTGCAATATTCATTTGCAGGCATTGCTTTACTTGGAATAATAATTACCGTTTTAATTAACAGAATTAAAGTAATAAGCTGACTACAAATTGAGCAGTGGATTAAGCTCATCCTTGCTGATTTTAAAAATGGTTCCATGCCGCAAACCTGCAGGTAAAGAAATTTTATCAGATATATCAGTCCAGTTTTTCAAATCAGCTGATTGCACAGCACCATACTTGTGGTCACGATATTTATCAAAGTAAACAATCCATGTGCCGTACATGCGCAATGTAGTCGGACCTTCTGCCCAGTAATTACCGGTAATGGGTGCTGATGCATCTGAATATCCTCCGGTAAGATGTTTGCTTGTCGCTAT
Source organism: uncultured Chitinophagaceae bacterium (assembly GCA_937858715.1). Classification (GTDB taxonomy): domain Bacteria; phylum Bacteroidota; class Bacteroidia; order Chitinophagales; family Chitinophagaceae; genus JJ008. The sequence goes on from CALLZY010000151.1 coordinate 5,575, forward strand.
TTTTATATTTTTCTGCGGCGGTGTTCTTGTTTCATCTTTCAGAAACATCACATACTGTTTTCCATCAGGAACGATGGTTGCATCAATTACATTGAATCCTTTATCGTACAACAATTTTGTTTTGCTGAATGTTTTGAAATCTTTTGTCACTACATAATACATGCGGTGATTGTAACCATTCTCTACTTTCGGATCAACAGCATATTTACCGGCAATGGTTGTTGCCCAGTAAATCATGTATTGCTTTTTCTTTTTATCGTAAGTTATTTCAGGTGCCCAGCAGTTACGTACTGAGTCTTCGTGCTGCATAACAGGAATAAACTGCTGTTCACTCCAATGAATTAAATCAGCCGATGATGCATAACCAATTCCTTTATCATTCCAGCTCACCGTCCACACCATGTGAAACAAACCATCTGTACCACGGATGATGCAGGGATCTCTCATCAGTTTATCATTGGCCACAGTTGGTTTTAAAAATGAACTGTCATTTTTTAATGCTGTCCATTGAAAGCCATCATTGCTGTAAGCAAGATGCAAACCATCCTGCCCGTTGTTTTTAAAATACGCAAACATGAAAACAGAATCAGCCGATTGCGCATTCACTAACAGAAGTGAAAAGGAAAAAGTAAAAAATAAAAAAAATGCTTTCATTACTAAAATTATTTACCTGGTTAATGTTACACTCATTAAACCAATCACTACATCGTTGGCAACTGTTTTGAGAACAAGATTTTTCAGCTGCTTGTGTTTATTCAGCCGCATATCAAGTACGGTTGCTGCACCACCATCAATGGCAAAATTCGAAAAACCTTTAATACCGGTGTATTTGAAATTGGCAGGAATCTCTTCTCCTGTTTTTAATGAAACACGAATGGGCTTCGGAGCATCTGTTGTAAAAGCAAACCCGTCAACAAAATAATCCTGTTCAATGGGCCACCAGTTTTCAGGGTTCTTTAATTCGAGTTCATCAAATGTACCATCAGTATAGTTAACCCTGATAACTCCATTTACCAAACGGCTCTGCATAGGATTTGTACTCCCGGCCATTAATAAATAAGCATGAGAAGAAGTTGCTCCCTGCAACTCAATCAGGACTGAATCCGGAAAATTATCCCATAAAGAAGTAAAAACGATATTTTTTTGTGAAGTGGATGGAGTGGCAAAAGGAACCTTATTGAATGTAACTTCATTGTTAATCCCTGCCACAGAACGTATGCCGCTGTCTGAAATATTTACATTCAATGAATGATATGCCCAGTTGCCAATACCAGTAACCGGTAATTGCAGCGAAGGTGACACAGGCCTGGGTGAAAGATATTTATGCTTAAATATGCTTGTTACAGCCTCATTAAAATATTGAGACAAATCAACTCTTTCAAATTTTGTATCAGCAGTAATTTGGGGTTCAAAACCGATTTCTTCATTTTCAATCAGAATAAAATCAAGAGGTTCATACCAACTGAAATCACCTTGCCTTAAATTTAAATATAGTTGATTAAGCCCAGCTTTATTCAAATTACCTGACACTGTTTCATCAGAGAAGGTCAGATTCCGCAAAACCTCAACAGGCTGATAAACATTTGCAACAGAAGCTCTCTTTAATTTTATTTGAACAATTTCTTTGCTATTATTAACTTTTCTATAATCAGGCATTTCAAAAGCACTTCCTTTCCACTTGATTAAGATGCTGTACGATTTTGCTGCAGCCACTTTCACCTGCAATGAAGGAACCCCAATAATGCTGTCAACATTTTTCCAATTCACATTTTTCCCATTTACTTTCACTGATTCCACAAACTCCCGGTATGCAGGAAGAATCAGTTCCAGGTTCAGTTGCTTTGTAAACTTCGGCTGAATATTGTACTCATCTGTTAATCCGTTCCGTTTAAAAGCAAATTGTATATCAGGAGTTGAAAGCGAAGCATGATTCCATTGTTTTGGCAAACCGGGCTTTATCAGCAAACGGTTATTCAATGCGTCGGGCATCACACCAAACAAACCTTCCACCAATGTTCTTCCAGCCATTGCAATCGGATCAGCAAAGTCCCGGTACAACTCTCCCCTTATTGCATCGTAATAACTCAGTTGCTGAATATTGCCGGGACTTGCGCCGAGATACATGCTTTCCATCAACGAACTTTTCCATAACCGGAATGCTTCTTCTTTTTGCCCACCCTGCCAGTAAGCAAGTGAAGTATGTAACAGTTCAGATAATGCAACATTGTTGAGCGACCATGTATAAGGTTGCCAGTTGCTGGTTGACAATGTGTACAATGATGAGTCCTTCAATCCTTTTGCAAGAATGGGAATATGCGGAATAGAATACCTGACATATTGCAACGATTGATAGGCTTGAAACGGATCAGCAATACCTTCATCCAATGCATGATAGATCGTCCATAATGCTGCCGATTCATGCAACAGTTGATTGCCAAGTAAATCTTTATATTCTGCATACCAACCTTTATTCCTCATCCATAATTGCTGATTGATGGCATTCAGAATTTTTGCTGCTTCTTTTTCATACACTGTTCCATCTTCACCAATCATCTTTGCCAGTTGTGCAGCCATTTTATTGGAACGGTAATTATATGCCGAAGAATGTGTTACTGCGCCTCCACTGTACTGCAATGCATCACTTGCCCAGATGGCTGCATACGAATCATACAAACCATCATCATCTGCATCAAAATTCTTTTTCTCCCATGCAAGATGACGGACAAGTAACGGCCACATTTGTTTTACATAAGCAGTATCACCTGTCCAGTTGAAATGATTGAGCAACTGATCAATAAACACCAGGTTCATATCATAATGATGTGCACCGACATAACCATTCGGGTTGCGTGTGATGTACCCATCACTGAACAACTGTGTACCAACTTTTTCCTGGTGACGGGCAAGATTCAATGCAGTATCCATCACCACTCCGGTTGTGGCAGGTATGGTTAACTGTGATTTTGCATATGCATTAAAATGTGTTCTTGCCCTGTTGTGCCAGCCCAGCACATCGGCAACGTATGCACCACGCCAGCCGGGCAAACGCATACGCCATGCCACTGCGCCGTGCATGTACGATGGGGCTTCCCAAACTGCGTCGGCTGCAATGGAAAGTGCCGGGCCTAATGTATTGATGTAATTATCCGGTGTGGAAATTTTTATCCTGTTTGCAACGGCAAGCCTTGCAGACTCTGCATCAGCAAATTCCTTTTCAGCAGTTTTTTTAACTGCTGTTGCAGAATTATGCAACAGAAAATATTCTGTACCTCTTTTTAAAAACAGCTTGCCCGAAATGCAATTATTCTTTTTTGAAACAGCGTTTTCCAGAAACAGATTGTTGATTTCTTCTGCACCGAACAATTGTATTGTTGATGAGGAAGGGAAATAACCGGTTATCTGTTTTGCATTTTTTGGAAGTTCGCCTTTTAATTCTGATTCAGGTTTGGTTTGTATTTCATATCGTTCTTCTTCAGTTAAAACTTTTCCTGTTCCATAACTGAGAATGAATTTCCCTTTTGATAGCTGGTAAACATTGTCAGTACAATTTTCCGGTTTCAGGTAAAACGATGATTCGGGATCGGCACCAATATCGCCATCCCTTGAAAACTTTTTACCTGATGCTCCGCCGTAAATCCAAACCAACTGAACTTCTCCTGAAATGTTTTCTGATTTCACCTGTATAACCATTCCTTCTGCATTGCTTAAAGCCAATACAGTGATCAACAGTTTTCCATTGCCCAGCATTGCATCCTTAATTTCATAGAGCATACTGCCCGGCCGGTAAATTGCTTTAATAGTATCTGCTTTTATCAGCCATTTATGAGTATTACCTTTTTGTAAGGCAAATTGAAGATTACCTCCCATGCCCGGCATATACATTGCAAACTCTGGCAAGTCACCCGCCTCCACTCTGAAGGCAGTATTGGTTCCATACAATGCCCGGTTAAAACGCATGGTGGGATTTACACAAACAAAATCGGTTCCCTGCGGTATGTAATGTACCGTACGCTCTTTATTGTGCCATAACTTTTGTTCCTGGCAAAAAGAAAATTGCCAGGCTATACTAAACAATAGAAAAAGTAAAATCGTTTTCATTCTTTCAACTCCTCTGATTTAATATAACCTTTCCGAAATGCAAGGGCTGTGCAATGCAGTTCCCCCTTCAGGTGGCGGAGAGGGCTAAAACATTTTTTTTAATCCTTCCCACTTCACTTTCCATGTTTTTGGAAAGCCGGTGTTGATTCCTTTATCAGCATCAGCACCGGTACACATCAATGCAACTGCATTGAGCACACCACCATTTCCGGGAAGATAAATAGTTAATCGTTCATCCTGAAAATTATGTCCATTGATTAAATAAGTATTGGTGCGGATGGGCATCAACAATGCATCCACTGCTTGTTCAGGCAAATGCAATCTTGCTGCTGTCATAGCTACTAAAGGAAAATCCCAACCCCAGGTATCATTCCACTGCCACACTTTCCAAACTGTGTCTAACGTTTTTTTCATCACAGCAGTGTCCAATCCATGCACAGCAGGTAAGGAGCTGTAAGCACCAAGCACTGCAGGATGATCGGTTAAATATCTTGAACCTTTTTCATAACAATCGGGAGTGCTTTCTGTTGCCAGGTAAACACCGTTCTTCTGCGGCAAGGGCGCAAGGTTATCAATAACAGTCTGCCATTTTTTATCGGGAGATAATCCCAACCGCCTGCGCCACTCCTGTGCTTTTTGCAATGCCCAGCTCCAGTACGCCAGCTCATACGTTGGATTAAATGTTTGCACAGCTTCGAAACATTCCTGTGCAGGAATTAATCCCTTTCCAAGATTATATTTTTTTGTTTGTTCATTGTATGTTGGAAATGATGCCATGAAATCGGCTGTTGCAAACAACAGGTCTTTATACTTGTTGAGAGTTTGTTTGTTTGGTTTGCTGCGGTACAGCATTTCAGCCATGTAAATAAAATGCGGTTGCTGCCAGATGAGAAATGCACCAACAGATGAAGGTGCTTCATCACCATTATTATCCGTCATCTTTTGCCAGCGTACACCGTCAAAACCCTGTCGCTTTGCAATGAGTTTTGCTTTTGCGGCAACAGTAAAATACCAGTCTAAACTTTTCTCCATCAGTTGAGGCCGGCCCCATTGTGCAAAATGAACAGCATGCCACCAATGCATTTCCAGGTGTGGTTTGCCATACCAGCTGTTATAGGTTAAACCGGTTTCCTGCGGAGGATAAGCAGATGCACAGTTTACTTTTGTAAGGTATTGCGACAATACCACTCTTCTTTCCAGTTCAAATGCCCTTGCATCTTTTGTTTGTGAAAAATCAACCGCACCACCGCTGAGCCAGAATTTTTTCCAGAGTGATCTGCTGTTTGCGGCAACATCATCAAACGAAATCATAAATGTTCTGTGATAGGTGTTGCTGAACCTGCAGGTGATCTCAAATTGATTGCTGTTACCCGGCTCTATCACAAAACAATGCTCTTTTATTTGCTTAATGCCGGAATAACGATTCCAGTAAATGGATGTGTAATAAACAGTGGTATCAAGAATACGTTTAATGGTTGCGCCATCTTTTTCCGGCATTAAAACCGATTGATGTTTTTCATTACTTCCATAATAATCACCAACATCTTTCCATTGTCCGTTTGGATAAGGGAAACGGATAAACACTGCAATGCATTTTTTATTGATCAGGGCCGATTCAATACGGAAAGCCACTGCATCCATTTGCTGATGCCCGGCAGTTGTAACTTTCACAGGTTCTCCTTCAACTGTAAATGAACTGGTAACAATACCAGTCCATAAATCAAGATGCTGGTTGATGTTCTTTATATCAGCAACAGTTGCCAGTGAGCCGTCTTTCTTTTTTATTTCAAGACCAATATTACCTAATTGCAACCGATGCGGATTAACACGGAAATATTCAACTGCTTTTTTTGATTCAGGTTCCTTACCCTGTACGGTGTAAGAAATTTTTCTTCCTTCCAGGTCATACGTTTTTTGCGCCTGTTCAATTTTTATATTCTCCGTATTCGGGAAACTATGCCAGCCCCAAACTGATTGCGTTCCCAACGGAACACCTTTTGCATAGGCTTGCGGAAAACTCTGCATACCGGTTGCATCAACTGTAAATGCAAAATTACCGTTGCCAACAGTGAGTGATGAGAGTGAGTCAATCTTTGTTACACGAATATTGTGGCGCTTTACCACAGCTTCACGGTTGATGGGCTGTGCGGTTGCCACAAAGGCACTAAGGCAGAAAGTGGCGCAAAGAAGAAAAGAAGAAAAGAAGAATTTCATTTTATTTTTTTATCGCCACCGAGTTCGCTGAAACAAAGAATCTTCATGTTTTCCTTTGCGTCTTCGTGTCTTTGTGGCAAATGATCAGAATACATTATCCACTGCCGGACGGCTGTAATTTTCTTTTGTATCAGTCGTTTTCGGCATGCCAAAATAAAAATACAAAGTTCGTTTTTTACTGCCGCTTACATGATTCAGTTCACTCATTGGTCCATACACTTTTGTATTCGTGGTTAAGCCTGTTGCCAGCTTGGTGCCGATGGGCGGAATACAATCTAAAAAAGAAATATCGCCAACAGGAACCTGCGGATGTGGCTTGGCTGCATCGCTCAATGCATAAAAATCAAACAGCCGTACAAACAATCCGTTATCCGGACTTGCAATGAACAATTTACCCTGCACCGTACTTAATTCCATCCATGTAACATCACCATAGTAACCTTTAAACTCAGGATATACAATTGGCGAGTAGCCTGTGTGGGTATTGTTATATAAATTCTGCCACACATTTTGCGGTGTGCCAGCAATCCTGTTCTTCCACTGACGAACAGGGCCTTTTCCTAACCACCTGCCTGATAAAACATAATTTTCAGGATAGTTAAAACTGATGCCCGCAAAAGGAACATCGCCCTGGAGACTGTATTCATATTCCAGAGATGCCCATCCGCTGCTGTTGATTTTCCATTTTGTGTATTTCATATCACCGCTGTAAGTAAACTCAACTACAGCATCATCCCCTTCTTTATATGCTTTTGATGAAACAACCGCTGCATTTCCTTTCACCAGCACAGGGCCATTATTAAACGACAATACATAATCATTCGCCACATTTTTTGTTGTAACCAGCAATCCTGTTTTTTTATCCAGCACAATTGTATTGTCGCCGCCGGTGATTGAATACACGGTATCCGTTTCACTAATAACAGTTCCGCCATTTTTTTGCGTAACAAAACCGTTCAGCTGCGATTGTTTTGTTTTTATTTCACTTGTCCATTTGTACAATTCCCTACCGTATTGATCCTTTACAACAATTACCAATGCGTCGTAATTTTTATAATCAGCCGGCAACTGCAATTTCAACACTCCTTGTTTTGTTGCAGCAATATCCGGCGCTGCAACAGTTCCCTTCTGCTTTACCACATAGCCATCAAAGCGGTCGAATGGTTTGCTGAAATCAACCAGGGCCCAATAGAAACTGCATTGATTGGTATTGAGAAAATGAAAACGGTTATCCACTTCAATGCTGCCGTTGAAATCAGCAGGAAGCTGTGCCGGTAATTTCAACTGAACAGGTGAGAATATTTCACGCAGTGCATAAAAGCTTCCTTCCTTTTCACGGTGCGGACCAAGAATACCATCATTGGCGTTCAGCCCGTTTGCATCCAGCACATTGTTTAAGTCTGTACGCACAACCGCTTCATCCACCATTGCCCAGATAAATACGCCTCCGCTTTTTTGCGAACGCCAATGCAGGTTCCAGAAATCTTCCATGCCCGAACCAGCACCACCATCATCCTGCGCATGCAGCATTTCAGTTGGCATGTAAATGAGCGAATCATTTAAAATTTTTTGTGTGCTGTAATAATCTTCGTAGTGGTTGCAGTCAATTCCATTGTGCTGGTTTCCCGGGCGGTGATGCGGATGAATAACAGGACGTTTCTGAAAATCCCATTTTGTAAAATCATCATCCAGTTCTTTGTTTGTGCCACCTTCGTTTCCGTTATCCCAGAAAATGATGGACGGATGATTCAAGTCCCGCAGCACCAATTCTTTTACCAACGGCTCACCTGCTTTTGTTGAATACCATTTTTGCCAGCCCGCCAGTTCATTGAGCACATAAATACCCAATGAATCGCACAACTGTAAAAAATATTTATCAGGAGGATAGTGACTGCAGCGGACTGCATTCATGTTCATTTCCTTCAGCAGTAAAGCATCCTTCAGTTCCTGTTCTTTGCTTAAGCTCCTTGCAGTTTCGGGCCACCAGCAATGACGGTTGGCCCCTTTCATTTTTACCTGTGTGCCGTTAATATAAATTCCCTGGCCGTATTTTATTTCAATAGTGCGGAAACCAAATTTTTCATTCAGTTCATAGATTTTTTTTCCGGCTGCATCTAGCAACAACACATTGACCGAATATAAATTCGGCGTTTCACTTGTCCATGTTTTAACGTTGGCAATATTGGTGTTTACAACTACATTCTCTGCATGTTTATCAACCGGAGTTTTGATAGTACCAACAATTTTTTTATCAGCATCGGTGATTGTTGCTACTACAGTTGCGTTTTGCTGTAATCCTTTCGGCCAAACCTGCATTGCAAACTTTCCATCGGCTTTAGCATCAATGCCAACATAATCTATAAATTGTTTTGGAGTTGCCTCTAAAAACACCGGACGAAAAATGCCGCCAAACACCCAGTAATCAGCCAGGCGTTCTGCATTGTTCACACTGGCATCACTGCTCATCTTGCTCACCGTTACTTCCAGTGTATTGGGCTTATCATAGTTCAGCAAAGAAGTTATATCATATTTAAACCGGTAGAAAGCACCCCGGTGAATATCGCCTGCAGATTTCCCATTGATCTTTACTTCTGTATCCGTCATGCTGCCATCAAATACAATGTTGATGTTTTTCCCTTTCCAGGATGCCGGAACTTTAAACTGGTATTTATACATCCCCTTCTCATCATAGAAACGATAGTTCTTGCCATTGGTTTTGTAATCCCGGCCATAATTGTAATTACCAAAACCCTGCTGCTCCCAGCAACTGGGCACCTGTATTTTCTTCCATTCACCACTGTTGCGTCCTGCTGTGCAATAAAAATCCCACTGCACTGTATGTGCAGCATCTGTACCGGAGAGGTATTGGATTTGCTTTTGCTGTGCATGCAGAAAAGTTATGAGCAATAAGTTATAAGTTATAAGTAACCCAACTTTGTACAGCTTATTCATTGTATGTTTATTTTTTTTGTTATCAACTTCAGCACTGCTATCAACATCGTTGCATCGCACTCTTGTACGTTCTGTAATTCCATTCAGCTATATTCGTACGGATAACAGGAATTGGCACAGATATTCTGTGTAACTCTTAGAAATCTGTGAGACTATTCTTTTATTCCCGGATATCCACCTTACTCAACGCTAATCCTGTATCTAATAAATAAACCCTTACAACAGTTTTCCCTTCTTTCGTTATTTCAACCGGCAGCGATGCTTCCGTATATCCTCTCAAAATATCTGTTTTCCATCTCTTATCTTCCTGCGGATTATCAATATCCAGCAGCTGCACTTTACCTCCATTTACTATTACAGCCATTCCCAGATTTCTTCCTTTGTGTATGGCATGTGTAGGCAGACATTTCAATACTAACTGGTAACTGCCGGGCTTCAAAGAAAATGCATATTCAACATAAGGAGCTTTTGCCCATGCTTCTTTTTGAAACGAAACACCTGTAAACGGATAACGGGAAATGCTTTTACCACCTGCACCAAGTCTGGGTACAGCAATCAACTTTTCTCCTGCAATTTCTTTTTTCGTTTTATACGCCGCAGCAGGTAAACTTAATATCGAAGGCTCGCCTGTTTGCACGCCAAATGAATCAACCGTTCTGTCTAAATATCTTCTGTCGTAAACAACTGTTTCATTAACGCCATCTTCCAGCACTTCAGGTGCAGCCACATGCGGCATACCAAACACAGCCAGGTTACGTGGCTTGTAATCCATCATACCATTCCATTTACCATTTTCAATGCCTGTATTGTAATGGAGTGTCAGTTCATTTATTTTATCAAACGCTGCTTTTGATTTTTGCGAATATTCTTTTGCCTTTACAGGAAATTCATAGCTCATCTGCGCATAAAATATTTTCTGATTGATGAGATCTGACCCTTTTACCGGGTATTCGATCAATTCAAAAAATGCGTTTTGTAAATGAGCAGGAATTTGTTTTTTTACTTCATCTGTTTTTTCATACAATCTAGAATAAGCAGCCAAACGTTCTTCTCTTGCCGCAGGCAAATAGTTCAGCATCCGCATGAATTCAGGTTTGCCTTCCTGCGCCAAACGATAGTATTCATTTTTAATGTCGGCAATGGCTGCTGCTGATGTTACTCCAAATGTTTGTGTGGCCCAATGCAAACTGTATTGCTGTGCTTTTCCGGGTGTCCATCCATTGATATCATAAGCAAGTTCTAAAAAGAACTGTGTTTCCATTTCAGCAGGTTTTATATCGCCCACATTCACCACCCACAGGCGATCAGCACCAAACTGAAAAGCCTTTGTCATTTCATAAGAAATCAATGAGGGCGATGTGGAGGAAAGCCATGTATGATCATGCGGCCCGCCCAGGTAAGAAAGATGATAATAAATACCGCTGCCCCCGCTTCTCTTTTGTTCTTCAGGTGTTGACAGCTGCCGTATATAACCAAAATTTTCATCGGGCCAGATAATGGTAATATCATCGGGCAGTTTCATACCCCTGCGGTACAAACTCAATACTTCTTTATACGGAACAAATATCTGCGGCAGTTTTTCAGCAGGCTGCCCGAAATTATTTTCTAAAATTCCTCTTTGGTCAGTAATAACATTTTCCAGCAATTTCACTTTTTCACCCGGGTCTTTCGGGCCGGGCATACTTCCATCATGCACACCCCGCATACCAATGGTTACCACCGATTCATAATTCACTGCTTCTTTAATCCGGTCATCCCAGTATTTAAAAATTTCCTCTTTGTTTACATCATACCGCCATTCGCCCGGTTTCTTTTTATATTCTTCTTCAAAGGTCTGTTCCCATTCACACACATTGTTCCGCAACATCGGTTCGCAGTGACTGCCACCAATCGCAATCGCATAATCATCCGCAACTTTCGGACTTTGCTTGTAATAATAAAAAGCTTTGGTACTGTCGTGCATAGCAGGCCAGATGTAATTTGCTTTTAACCGCAACAACAGTTCAAACACTTTTGCATATGTTTTCGGACCAATGTTCTGTACATCCGTATCTATATTCCGTTTTGCCCAGGGAAACAATCCCCAGTCTTCATCATTAATAAAAATGCCCCGGTATTTAACTGAAGGTTCTTTTGAAATGTAACTACCGGTAACATAAAGCTGCTTTCTTTTCGCAGGCAACACATCTGCCCAATACACCCAGGGCGACACACCCATTAACCGGGATAAATGAAAAATGCCAAAAGCGGTTCCCCTCCTGTCACTACCCGCTATTACAAGATGGTTTCCAACTGTCTTAATAATAAAACACTCCCATTTATTTCGGATGGTTGTTACATCCATTTTCTTTGATTGAATCAACGCATCAATCATTTTTGACTGACCAATCGTTCCGGCAACAATTGTAAACCCTTTGGAAGGAATTGTATGCAGCACCTGCATTTCTTTGCCGCTGATTAATTGCACATCCTTTGCAAAGGCCGTTGCAGCAATGGTGACCACTTTTGCATCGGCAGTATCAGTATAAATGGAAGAAACAGATGAAGGAGTGAAGAATGAAAAGGCAGATGGTTTTTCAGATACTGACAAAGTACCGATTTGTGCGCAGGCAAACATGGTAAACAACCCAAACAATAACCCAAGAAATAAAATACGCAACATACAATCGTTTTAAGCAGTGAAAGTTACTGCACAGATGCTGCCTGTCTATCCTGCTGCTTCCTGCTGTAATAACCCCTTCTTAATAGGATATTTCAGTGCTGTTGGCTATCAGATACTCCGGTTTTGCACCAGCCGTTGTTTTCACCTGCTGAAACAATATCTTTTCTGCATCAGTTACCTTAACCGAAGCATTACCGGGCAGTTCAATATTTTCAAACAATACATTTTTTAATTTATGTCCTGGTTCTGTAAACCCGTTAATATTTATAACAGGTTCTTTCGCATCTGCTTTTGTTAAATCAATATTCCTGAATACAAAGTTTTCAAAAACAGGTGGCTGCGGTGCCCCTTCTCCATCGTTGTTATAATTCAGTTTGGAGAAGATGGTAATCTTCATCAGTTCACATTCCGTAACCGTCACATTCTTTACATAACCGCCTCTTTCCCTGGTTCCTTTTATCTGCATCCCATTTAACAAAGCACCGGCTTTGCAATCCTGCACCAGCACATCACTTACACCGCCGCTCATTTCACTGCCAATAGAAATGCCATGACCACGGATAAAATTACAATGCGTAATGCGTACATTCTTTGTTGGCTTGCCCACATAATACCCTTCAGGGTTCTTGCCCGATTTGATGGCAATGCAATCATCACCGTTGTCAAATGTGCAGTTGAAGATATACGAATCGGTTGATGAATCAGGATCAATCCCATCGCCATTGCGAATGCCATACGTTTTGATGAACAGGTTGTGCAATGAAATATTATCACTGTAGATGTAATGAATCGTCCATGAAGGCGGCTCCTGGATGGTGAGGTTATCTATACTCACATCCTGGCAGTTCATCAATAAAATTAAACGGCCACGGCTGCGTTCGCCTCTTGTTTTCCACATATCGCTGCCCAATTTTTTTCCGCCGCCTTCAATTGTTCCACCACCGGTAATGCGGAGATTGGTTACACTATAAGAACCGTTGCGGTTTAATGTACCTGCATTAATCAGACTTGAATAGGTGTTTAACTCCCACCCTTCAAAACGGTTGTAGATAACGGGAAGATAGCCACTTGTATCAGTTGAGCCTTTCAGCACTGCATTCTTTTCAATATACAGCGTCATATTGCTTTTTAAAAACAAGGCACCCGAAACAAATGTTCCCTTTGGAATATACACCGTACCACCTGCAGTACATGCATCAATGGCCGACTGAATAGCTTTGGTGTTCATGAATGTCGTGTCGGCCTTTGCACCAAAATCAAGTATGTTGAAAATTTTTCCTTTTGCTTTTGTTTTAAATTTTAACAGTGATGACGACGATGATTGATTATTTCTTAGCCGTATCAAAACCGAGTAAGCTGTTGCCGGTTTTAATTTGCTGATGGTGAAATTGTTTTTTTCAGTAGCGCCCAAAAGCTTTCCATTGAGTACAATTTCATATACTGCATTTTCCTTCGGGTATTGCTTATCCCACAGCAGCGTTACTTCTTTATCAGAGAGTGTGGCAGGGGCAATGAGAAGATTGTAGCGGGAATCGTTTTGTGCATACGAAGAAAACACAAAGGCACTGAACACACAAAGAAATGCTAATGAAGATATTTTTTTCATCATTTAATTTATTAGAAATTATCTACTGCCACCCCAGCACACACTTCCCCACTGCATAAAACCGTTTGCCATTCACCAGCATCATTGCTGTATAAACAACAGTGAATGTGCCGTCATCTTCTTCTATGGCACAAAGTGGTGTTCGTGTAAAATGATCGCCGGGTTCGGCCCAGATTTTTTCTTTTGATTGTACTTTCACTCTTACTTCCTTATCCCAATGCACACCGTCATTTGAAAGACTGTACCCGATTTCCTGATCACCAAACGAATCAAACAGCATCATATACCGTCCGTCTTTCAAGCGGCTGACAATTGCATTTTCGCCAAACTCTTTTACAATCGTCAACGGGTTAAACCCTTCCGGCATTCTCGTCCACGGCCCGTTTAATTTTTGTGCAAAAGCCATTCCGTCGGGCCATCCCGTACGGGGAAGATGATTATGCCCGTCATAAATGGCAAACCATGTGTTGCCTGCTTTGTATGGAAAGAACGATGCAACAGCCTGCTGTCCTTCCCACGATTGTGAATGTTCATCAGGCTGCAGTACAATGTCCATATCTGCATAAGGACCGGCAATACCATCTTTCCCTGTTATAACAGATTTTGCCCGCCATATCCGCCCTTCATAATCGTTGCCGTGAATTTCACCTTTGGTGCTGTCGCCTGCACGGTAAGCGGTGTAAAAAATATTCCACGCATTTTCATCGTCATTAAATACAACCGCATTCACCCACACTTCACTGCGGGGATTGGTATGTGTTCGTCCGGGAATACTATGTACAATTGTTGACTGCCGTTTCCAGTTCACTGCATCGGCGCTTGTCCAGTATGCAATGCGTAAATCCCTGTGCGGCCGGTCGAACATTTCGTTTATGAACATGTGGTACATGCCATTCAGTTTTACCACCTGCCCTGTTTCAAAACCAGATTTGTTATTGCTGGCAACAACATCAGGATGTGTGCTGCTGATAACCGGGCCTTTGTATTCAGTAATTGTTTTTAAAACTTTACCGGCATTTTGCGCAGATGCAAAAAAAATGGACATGCCTGCTGCAACTGCAAAAATTACTTTAAACAAACTATTTTTCACTTGTAAGAAATCCGTTTTATTGATGAATGTATTGCTGCAAATCTTTTACAGCAATTACTTTGTACTGCTGTTCTTTCATATACTGCAAAAACTGTGTAAACACTTCTTCACTTGTTGTATAATCAGGATGGGCAATATCCGGCACACCGTGAATGGTGAATACCAATATCTGCCCCGGTTTTAAATGCCGCAATGCATTCCAGGTACGTTCCTGCAATTTTTCTGTGGAGCCCATGGTGTAACTCGGTATGACTAACTGCTTATCTATTTCCGGATTGTAATACTGACTGCCCCCTGCCCTTGCAAATTGATAACCCATTTCATGCAGCACTACCTGCGATAATGAATCAGACCGGTTGCCGGGATATGCAAATGAAATTGGCCCGGGAATATTGTATTGATGGCATTTTGTTTCGATGTAAGCAATTTCTTTCTGCATTTCTTCCCTGTTCAGCTTGGTCATGTTTTTATGATGACCGGTGTGATTGCCGATCTCAAAACCCATTTTATGAAGTTCAGCAATTTGTTGCCATTTCATATAATACACCGAATCGCCGGGAGATTTGTAAGGCATTTCGCACACAAAGAAGGTGGCATTAAACCCATACTTTTTTAATAGCGGAGCAACAATGGAGTAATGACTGATTTCTGCATCATCAAAACTCAGCACAACAACAGGCGGTTGATCTGTATTGTTTTTTTGTAACTGAAGCATAGCTGCAGCATATCGTTTTCCCAACTCCCTTGCT
This sequence comes from uncultured Chitinophagaceae bacterium, assembly GCA_937858715.1. Lineage (GTDB taxonomy): Bacteria > Bacteroidota > Bacteroidia > Chitinophagales > Chitinophagaceae > JJ008. Next base: position 20,946 of record CALLZY010000151.1, read on the forward strand.
GATGAAGTATTGAAATGAATTTTATCACCTTTATCCGTGAGCCCTTCAGCAGAAACTACAGCTGTATTTGTTACCAATTGCGGCAATTGCTTCAATACAGGATTAATAAAATCCTGTTTATTGAAATAACCAATTTCACCGGCAACAAAAGGAAGGGATGGCTGCTGCAGATCATGGCGCAACCCGGCAATAAGTGCCTGTAACTTTTTTACATACACAATTGATCTTGCAGAATCATTATCCGATTCGCCCTGGTGCCACAGAATACCTTTTAAAACTCCTTTCTGCAGGGCAATACGAACACGAAGCAAGGCATCATCATACGGATATGCAGCAAAATATTTTTCACCGGGCTGCCATACTTTTATGGGCGAGCCTCCCCATGCACAGGGTATCAGCCCGATTTTTATGGATGAATTTTCAGCAAGCATTGTTTTTGCAAAACTGACAGCAGGACCAACACCCGCAACGTTTGGTTTATCAAAATGCACCGGATCAGTTGCAACAATCCAGTTGTTTGATGAATCCAGCATCAGTATCTGTTGATTCACCTGTTTGCTTTCTTCATCAACAATTCCCCTGCCTGCCATGTTTGATTGACCAATGAGCAGGTATAAATGAAAATTGGAATCAACCGTATTGATTTGTGCTGTTAATTGCAAGGCACAACACAAGAAAAAAATATGAACAACAAATCGCTTCATCTTTTATTTTACACTATATGCAGTGCTGAATAGATATTTGCCCGAACCAACTTTCACTACAACATACTCCTTCTCCTTACCCACTACCTGCAGTTCTTTGGCAGCAGTCAAAGGCAACCCGTTTTCCAATACATCGCCTGCAGTTGCTGCAGGAATATAAATAGTTGCTGTTGTATTGGCAGGTACTTCTGCATGTACTAACAATTTACCATTCTCGATTTTCCAACCGCTGCTGAGTGTGCCGTATTGCGTTTCGTAAGTTGCAGTGGCGTGTGTGAATTGACCACCAATATGCGGACGGATGCGGATCTTCTTATAACCAATACCATCACCGTCAACATCCAATCCCACCATTACACGATACATCCAGTCGCCGATAGCGCCGTATGCATAGTGATTAAAAGAGTTCATCGTGATGGCCTGGAAGTCACCGTTAGTGCGGATGCCATCCCAACGTTCCCAGATAGTTGTTGCACCTTTTGTTACGGGATACAACCATGATGGATAGGTTTCCTGCAACAACAAGGTATAAGCCACATCACTATAACCATAACGGCTCAACACATGACAGAGATAAGGCGTACCTAAGAATCCTGTTGTTAAATGATTACCGTATTGTTTAATATTATTCACCAGGCGATCGGCTGCCTGTTGACGTAATTCTTCCGGAAACAGATCGAACTGCAAGGCCAGCACATACGATGTTTGTGTATTGCTCATCGTAGCACCGTTGGGCGTTGTATATTCTTTCAGGAATGCTTCTTTGATTTTTTTCAGCAGGTTGGTATAGGTAACAACATCATCTGTTTTACCCAACTCTTTTGCTGCATTAATAAGCAATTGCGTAGAGTATGCATAAAAACATTGTGCAATTAAATATTTATTGGTGATAGCGGCGTTACCATCGTTATCATCGGCCATGGTATAAAACAGCCAGTCGCCAAAATGAAATCCTTTGTTCCATAAATCATTGGTGCTTTGGCTTTGCATATACCCCACCCATGCTTTCATACTGCTGTATTGATTTTCTAAAATGCGTTTATCGCCATACACCGTGTACATTTCCCAGGGAATAATAGTACATACATCAGCCCAGCCGGTACTGCCCGCTGCATTGTCACCTAAAATATTCGGAATGACGTAAGGAACACTGCCCGATGGTAACTGATCCAATGCCACGTCTTTTAACCACTTGGTATAAAAATTTTTTGAACCTCTTAAAAAAGATGCAGTATGGAAGAAAGCCTGTGCATCACCTGTCCAGCCCATACGTTCATCACGCTGCGGACAATCCGTTGGCACATCTAAAAAATTTCCACGCAAACCCCATTCGATATTATGCTGCAGTTGATTGATCAATTTATTCGATGAAGTAAAACTTCCTGTTTGCGGCATAGCAGAATACAAAGCGACTGCAATAAAATCCTCCAGCTTTAATTCGCCTGCTACACCTTCCACTTTGATGTAACGGAAACCAAAGAAAGTAAAATGCGGTTCAAACATTGCTTCGCCATTTCCTTTTAATACATAAACACCCTGTGCTTTTGCTCCACGTAAATTATCAGTATAAAAATTTCCATTCTTATCTAACACTTCTGCATGCGATACTTTTACGGTATCACCTGCTTTTCCATTTAATTTTACCTGCACCCAGCCTACTAAGTTTTGTCCAAAGTCAATTACCTTCTCTCCTTTGGGTGTTGTGATCACTTTTATTGCTGGTAATGTTTCGTGTTTTTTAATTGGTTCATTATAGGTTGCAATCAATATATCTTTTGAATGACCGGCTGTTTTTACATTGCTCCAGTTTTTATCATCATAACCTGCAACAGTCCAGCCATTCTTTTCCTGCCTTGCATCAATGAGTTCGCCTTGATAAATTCCGTTTGCACGGATGGCACCGGTTGATGATTTCCAGCTTGCATCAGAAACAATGGTTGCAGTTGTACCATCGGTATAACTGATCTCCAGTTGAAACAGCAGTGCAATATCTTTTCCGTAAATATTGCGGCGATGATCGAAAGAGAAGTTGCCACGATACCAACCATCGCCCAATGTAACAGCAATTGCGTTGGCTCCATTTTTCAACAGATCAGTAACATTATAAGCCTGGTATTGCAGGCGTTTGTTATAACTGGTCCAGCCGGGAGTGAGATAAGCATCACCTACACGTTTGCCGTTGATCTGTGCTTCGTACAAACCATGTGCTGTGATGTATGCTGTTGCTGCTTTTACTTTTTTTCCATTGCTGAATTCTTTGCGTAGTAACGGTGCTGCAAATTCTTTGTCTTCGGTATAACCCGGTTCAATCCATTGAGCTTTCCACGCATCAGCAGTAAGCAAACCCATTTGCCAGTTAGCAACCGTACTCCAAGTTGATGCTTTGCCTTGGTTATCCCACACACGCACCTGCCAGTAATATTTTTTGTTGCTTGCCAGTGTTGCGCCTTTGTACGGCACATGTATCGACTGATCGGAATTGACTTTGCCGCTCGACCAACTGCTTTTTCCTTTTGCCAAACTTGCAGCATCTTCTCCTACTCTCAGTTCATACGCTGCTTGCATTGTATTGCGTTGATCGGAAACCAACTGCCAGCTGAAGGTTGGTTGCAACACATCCAAACCAATTGGGTTGGTGAGGTTTTCTGTTTTGAGATGATCAGCTTTTAGCTGTGCAAAGACAGACAAAGCGATGATTTGAAAACTGAGAAGAAGAAGGCTAAGCTTTTTCATTTGTTTTATTTGAGTTTAGTAGTGTTTGCTTAACTGATTTTCAAAACAACAATTCCATGCTTTGGTATAGTGAATGTTCTTGCTGTTCCAAGTTTACCAAGATCTTTGTGCAACCACAAATCTCTCAGCTTATTTTTTTTACTGATGCCCAGCTTGCCTGCTGAAAGTGCAAATGTTTGCTCCTTTTCACCACGGTTCATAACAGCAATTACTTTTTGCTTACCCTTGCCTAAACGCTTTACCCAAACCTCCACGTCATTTTCTTTGAGTAAACGTTGTGCCTGCACAAAGGCAATATCCTGGTTAATGGCAATGAGTTCTTTGTTGGTAAGAATTTCAATGGTTTCTTTTGTCATGCTGCGCAAATCATTTCCTGCAAGCAAAGGAGAATTCATCATGCACCACATAGAGAAATGTGTTTTATCTTCTTCATAACTCATACCACGACCTACCTGCAGCATATCCATATCATTGTAATGGCCGGGCGATGCATATTTATACAAATCTGAATTGAGGTCAATGATATGCAGAATAGAAGAAAATTTTTCACGAATATCACCGGAGATACGCCATGAATCAGCTTTCTTTATTGCCCATTCGCCGGGGAACTGCCAGCGACAAACATTAAACACACTATTGCTGTTAATTGATTTAACTGCTTTTATAATTTTTGCGTATTCTGTTTCTTCATCCAGCTTCATCCTTTCCCCGCCGCACCAATCCACTTTTAAAAAATCGTAACCCCATTCGTTAAAAAACTGATTGCAATCGGATTCAATATGTCCGTAAATTCCAACTCCAATACCCAGCGAATCTTTATCATAAATTGAACCACAGGTATTGTTACCAGCATCGGTGTAAATACCGGCTTTTAAATTTTTACTGTGAATATAATCTGCCACTGCTTTCATGCCCGAAGGAAATTTTGCAGCGTTGGCAAATAGTTTTCCATTGGCATCCCGCCCGCCAAAATATCCATCATCAATATTTACAAAACGGTAACCGGCATCATACATGCCTGAAGCAATCATTGCATCGGCCTGCTCCCGTATCATTTTTTCATTGATGTTTACATGAAAGTGATTCCAGCTGCTCCATCCCATGATGGGTGGTTTTGGTTTTTGTGCAAACACAAAAGATGCCTGCATCACATATACAATAAGTGTAAGTACTATTTTTGATTTGTTCATTATCCGGGTTTATAGTTTTTGATTTTCTGCAATTAAAATTTTCCCGTCTTTATCAAACTTTATTTTTACTATAGCAGGCTTTTCCCTGAAAGGAGCTTGTGCATCGTTGCCGAAAAAGCTGCACCACCACTGCCCTTTCTTGTCTTTAAAAAATCCTGTTCCACCACCGCAGGGCACAGTTTCATGGCGCATTTTATAAGGGCCATAAATATTATCTGACATTGCAATACAGGTTGAGTAACGGCCTTCATAATCATCAGCCGCACCGAGATAATATTTCCCATTGGCTTTAAATAATACCGCTCCTTCATGTCCAAAATCTTTCATTCCTCTTTTTACACATTTGGGTGCATGGTGTTCAGGAATGGTATCGGGTTCAGCCAATGTTATTTCAGTTGCCTTTCCATCAAAGCCACTCAAATCATCTTTCATTTTATAAATACGATTGCCACCCGACCATGTAAAATAAACTTTACCATCATCATCCTGGAAAAGTGTTGCATCAATTCCGTTGATCATTGGTTTTTCAGGCATGATGTTTTGATACGGACCTTCAGCTTTTCCAGTTGTACTTTTTAAAATAGATATTCCACCGGGTGCCATACTCAGCACAATCACATAAGTACCTTTTACATAATGCAACTCAGGTGCCCATATAGCCCGTACCGGTTTGTCTTTCATATTTGCCCACCGTTTTTCCCATGTTCCATCTTTTTCTATTGTCCATACAAGACCAAGGTATTCCCAGCTCTCCAGGTTTTTTGAACGATACAACTCAACGCCATCCGTATGCGACCAGATATTATCACCTGTTGAACCACTCATGTAGTAATAGCCATCGCCACCTAAAATAATTTTTGTATCACGGATATGTAATTCCCAAATCGGTTTTATGTCTGGTAGTAATCCTTTCTTTACAGCCGAACCTGTTGCTTTGTTTTTATTCATGGTCAACCATTCCGGGCTTGGTTCGGGTCCATCATACATGACACCTTCATATCCTGTACGCCAGCCCAGGCCTTTACTGATTCGATTATGACCGGGGCCGCTAATACCTGAACCTGTGTTTAACACTGAATCAGTTTGTGCTTTGGTAAATTGAGGAGCAGTTTGGGCATGAGTGTAAAAAGTAAACCCGATAAACATTACAACAATCAAACTCTTTAATTTCATTTTCATTACTCTTATTTCGTTATTTAAATTGTTACTTAGATAATTTTTCAAGGCTACAAACTCACATCAATTGTTATTTTGGTTTATTGGAATCATTTTACTCTTTTTCATTCACTGCAATACTTGTGTTCCATATAAAATTGATTTGCTGAAATAAACATTTATTCAACTACCACAAACCTGATAAGCTTCCCGCCTTTTATTCCGTTGCCTTGTACTCAAACCATTCAAAAAAAGCTTTAGTCTTTGTTTCAGCTCCATTGCTTGTTGCATACATACCAACTACAGGCCCGTTAAACCTGTTTATACTGCTTTCTGAAATGATTGCGATGCTCTGATTGCTTCCAATCTGCTTCATACTATGGGCGGCTTCTCCATAACTGAAAATAACATCTGAATTGTTTACTGACGCATTAAAAACAATTTCTGCAGCAGTATATGGAAGCCTTGCAACTTCTTCTTTCTTTCCATTGTGTTTCCTGATTAATACAATATCTGACTTGTCTTTCAGGAGTGCATAATAATTTTCACTCCCACGATAAATAATGAGCCCGGCCTGTTCTCCTTGCTTCGAGGTCTTGTAAATCATTTTTGTTGTAGCAGAAAATCTGAAATGTTGTATCCGTTGTACAATCATAGAGGAATTCAACAAGCTATCAGCAACCTGAGGTTTTAAATCCACTATTAATAATCCTTTATGCAATTGATAAAACCGGTTTTCAGGAACCCGAATTAGTTGCCATTTCAAAGCAAGGGTACTATCTTCAAATTTGTCTTTAAATTTACCTTGTTGAATTGGAGACCAAGGGAGGTCAGGTCTTTTTTGATTTAATAAAACCTTACCAAAGCCTGGATTAAAAATAGGTGTACCATCTTCAAATTCTACTTTACATAGAAATGTTTCCCGGGTAAGAGGATCTGCTCCATTCACCGATCTCTTACCCAAAACCACTGCCCACCATTCTCCCTTTTGTGTTTGCACTAAATCGGCATGACCTACTGCCTGCAAAGGATACCTTGCTCCTAACTGCCGATGCGAGAATACCGGATTTATTTTATCAGCAATGTAAGGCCCCCATATCGAATTACTGTGGTGTGCTGTAATTGCATGATATTGATCGGTACCTCCTTCAGAAGCCAATAATAAATACTTGTTGTTGATCTTATAAATGTGTGGCCCTTCGGCATATGCTGCATTGTTGGCATAACCGTAACTCAGTATCTTTCTTTCTCCAATTAGTTTCTGTTGTTTTAAATCCAGTTCCTGGACCCAAATGGCAACTTGCCCCGGCCATGATTTTTTAAAATCCCAATCATTACCTGTATAATAACACTTACCATCATCGTCCCAGAACAAGGATGGATCAATGCCTTTCGCATCTTTTAACCAAACCGGATCCGACCACGGGCCTTGGGGATTTGATGCAGTAACATAAAAATTTTCACCACATTTATGGCAGTTTGTTATCAAATAAAAAAGCCCTTCGTGATACCGGATGGTGGCTGCCCATATTCCGTTTTCATCTTTTAATCCATCAAAATTTACAAGTCCGGGCCGGTTAATACCATAACCAATCAACGACCAGTTCACTAAATCTTTACTATGGTAAACAAGTATTCCGGGATAGGTTACAAATGAAGAAGTAACCATATAATAATCTTCGCCAACCCTGCAAATGGAAGGATCGGGATTGAAACCCGGCAGAACAGGATTTTCAAAATCTGATGGCTGAGCATAACTAATTGCCATCAGAAAAAGAAAGAAAAAAAACAGCGTAATATGTTTTGTCATGTTTAGTTTGATTTGTAGAAAACATCTTCGTCTATAATTTCAGCAAGATCATTCCATCATTACGATCCTACTTAAAGAAACATAATTGCCTTTGCTTCCCGATAGTCTGCCCGACTTTTCTTTCCACCACCATTTTTCGCCCAACACCGTAACCATTATGGTATAATCATCCTTCTTCATAACAGGACTTACAAATTTGAGCAACTCAGCCGGGTATTTTGAATACAGGTCAATGATAGAAGTAAGCAATGTTTTTCCTTTGCTGTTTAGAATGGTAACATTTACATAACCGCCATCACTGCGGGCAAGACCGTACAACGCAACCTGAGTTCCGGTGAATGAAAGTAAACAAACATCTCCTTTCGCATCAGAACTTTTAACCATTGATGTATCCTGCTTCCAGTTTCCTTTGTACATGATCGCTGCATCATTTGCCGGTATGCTTTTCCCTTTAATTGATGACGTTGTAACAATACCTGTCTTTACATCAACCTTCCATGCTTCCTTAAATTCGTTGAGTGAAAGAATATGACCGGAAACAGTGAATGGTTGCCAAACATACGTTGCTGCAGTAGCCTGGTGCGGAAACGACCAGCGATCGCCCATGAACATATATGTCGTTTCTTTTGATCCTTCAATGGGTAATACAAATGTTGTTTGCGAATTCCATGTGAGTGTGCCATGCGGTGCAAAAAATCCTCTCTTCGTCCACGGGCCTTTTAAAGATGTGGAAGTGAAATAATAATTATCATTCCGCTCCCAACCGGTGAGATCAGAACCTAAGAAATAATACAGGCTGTCTTTATGAAAAATTGCCGGTGATTCAAATCCACGTTCAAAAGCTTTGTTCACTTGTTCATTGATGCTTTTGTAATCATCATTGAGTTTGTAGATATCGCCACCATGCAGTAACACATAACCGCTGCCGTCTTGATCCTGGAACGTACCCATATCCCATTTCTTAATCGGCTTGCCGTTATACAACAATGGCCCATGAAAAGTATAAGGCCCGGTAATATTCTTTGCAGTTGCATAACCAACAAACTGATCGGTATAACCCAAGGTATCTGCATGCATGTACATGATATATTCACCTGTTGATGGACACTTCATTACTTTGCAACGTTCGCCTACACGGTTAGTCCCAAGTTTACCGGATGGTTGTTGCGGCAAAGCAATGGATTCGAATTTCCAATTGTACAAATCAGCAGATGAATAACAGTTAAACCCGACAAATGCATTGGTCGAATCATCATGCCGTTCGCCAAACAAATAATACCTGTCTCCTTCTTTCACAATGTTGGCACCATGTGCACTCACTGTGTTCCCGTTTTGATCGTACCAGGGAACACCCGAATAAACAGCATTGTATGCCTTCTTTGTTTGAGCTGATGCAGCATTCAACAGCAACAAGCAAATGAAGAAGGTAAAACTTATTTTATTTGACTTCAGCATGAATGGAATTGATCAGTTTACATTAATTCTTCCTTGTCAGATCAAACGGCGAACCGTTTACAGTTACATTATTGAACTGAATGCCTGTATAGTTTGTTTTCAACTCTGCTTTCTCGGCAGTGGCAGTAATATCTTTGAATAAGATGTTTGAAACAGTATCAGCAGCATTGCCCTGCATCGTCCCAACTGTTTTGCATTGCACATTGATATTGCTGAAGCTGATATTGCGTACAATGGCAAATGGTTTTTCGGTACTGCCAAACATATCATAGAACTGTGTCCACGGTGCCATGCTGATGATAGTACCACATTTACCGGTGATATTTTCAATGCGTACATTTTCATAGATCTGATACGTATCAGGTCGCATCTTCAAACGCAAGATAGACGTGTTATGTTCCATCTTACAATTACGCATAACGATGTTGCGGGCATGAATACTTTCGCTGCCCAGCGTTAAAGTACCATGCGATTCACCAAACACACAATCTTCAATTAAAATATCCTCCACTATCCCATTCTCCCTGCGCAAATGCGCATCGGGCCCCTTGCCGCCTTTAATACAAACCGCATCATCATTCACGGAGATATAACATTTCCGCACCGTTACTTTTTTGCACACATCAATGTCAATACCATCAGTGCTCGGCGCTTTTACGGGTTTGAATGGTGAGCGGATATCACAGTTTTCTATCAATACAGTATTGCATTGATACAAATGTGTTGTCCAGAAACCGGAGTTATGCAGTTTTACATCTTTGATTGTAACATTATTACAGCCCCAGATAAACAGCAAACGTGGGCGATGCACTTCAAGATTAGTTGCAGAGCGACCGGTATTTTTTACAGAGTCACGATAGAACCAGAAATATTCCCAATACTTCAATCCATTGCCATCGATGGTACCTGGCCCGTTGATCTGAAAACTATCTACATGGTAAGCATTGATGAGTGCTGCATAATAATAAATGCTGCGGCCTTCCATGCGTGAAGGAATCAAGGGATAGTTATCAATGTTATCCGAACCTTTCAGCTTCGCACCCTCCTGCAACAACAATTTTGTTTTTGGCTTGAAGAACAATGCACCAGTTAAGTAAACACCTTTGGGAATAACAATGGTACCTCCACCATTTGCTTCTGCTTTATCAATTACGTTTTGAATGGCCGCAGTGTTAAGCTTTGTACTGTCGCTGCCCACACCATGTTTTGTAATCACATATTCCTGTGCATCTGCAACAACTGCAACAGCAAACAAACAGATCAATCCTATTACCTGCTTCATAATATTTTCAGTCTTTTTTTGTTACCTGCAACCGGTTCATCCCGGTCACAAACAATTTCACCATTTACATATTTTAATTCTGCTACCTGTATCACACTTCGTTTATCATCAAACGAACCTCTTGCCGCAGGGTTTGCTTTGCTGCGGCCGGGATGTGTGAAGTAGTACACAAAAGCCCGTCCTTCTTTATTTACCACCACATCACAATGTCCACCAATGGCCTGGTCGTCTTTTCCTTTGCCGGGTTCTTCTAAAATGCGTTTGGCTTGTTTTGTCCATTTCAACAAATCAGTTGACGAGTACACTTCCATTCCTTTCCATGCATCAACGATTATAAAATATTTTCTCTGCCAGAAGAATGTCTTTGGTCCTTCGCCCCGTGCAGCAATGGCTTTGCCTTTATCAACCCAGTTGTACAGGTCTTTGCTATCGGCGTAATAAATACTCTTGCCATCTTTCTCATTGTTATACCACATGCGAAAGGTTGTATCGTTGATCCTGTACACCGAAGCATCAATGACTTTTTCGTTAACCAGTTTTAATGTTGATTGATAATTCCAGTACTTCAAATCAGGACTTGTTAAATGAACGATCACTCTCGGATGATTCCAGTCTTTGAAGGTGCCGGGCACATAAGTGAGGTACATGTGGTAGGTTCCTTTGTGTTCAACTACATCAGGCGCCCAATGCGTATAACCAACATCGGGGCGATAATTGATATTGGCCGTATCAACATATTTCCACTTCACACCATCTTTACTTTCAGCAATACCAATTCTTGTACCATGCACCCACTGCACAGTTGAATCATTAATGGATGCACGGCGGTTGGTATAAAACATCCACCACTTCTTTTTTGCTTTGTTGTAAATAATAACCGGGTCGGCAGCGCCATGATAAACCGGGTCGTCATACAAAGGTTTGGGAATTAATGCAGGCTGACCGTATAAATCAAGGGTAAACAGTCCTAACAAAAGTATGAACAGAAATCTTACTATCACGGCATCAGTTTTAAAGGAATAATTGATACGGGACCCAAAAGACCGGAAGATAAAGGCTGCCATTTTGCAGCAGTAAACAAACCCCCTGCAGTACGATTTTCAGCAAGCTTCGCCGACATATTAATGTTGTAAAACTTCTTCCATTCCACTCCCCGCTTATCCAAATCAATTATGCGGTTTGCCATCCCATTGGTAACAACAAGCTGAAGTTTGTTGTTTTCCTTTAATGCTGCGGCCGGAATAATGGCAGTAAAGGATGGGCCAATAAGTGTTCCTATTTTTTTCCCGTTAAGGATAACGGTTGCCGATTCTTTTACTTCACCCAAATCAAGCAGCCACGACTTAGCATTACCTGCAGGTCTCTTAAAACTTATACTATATTCAGCAGTACCAGAGAATTCTTTTACTCCGGCAAGAGCAAGGTTTGTCCAGGAAATTAATTCTTCAAGGCTTGTCTCAGCAGGTAAAGAAGGGCCTCCTGCAACAAATTTCAATTTCCATGTACCATCAATAATTACAGGATCTCCACCAATTACTGTATAAGCGAATTTCGGAGCTAATATTTTTAACATACTGGTTTGCACAATACATGACTCGCCGGGTTTCAACTGAAGAAAAATATACAGGGTGTTGTTGTCACCGGCTTTTGTGTCAGCAACTCCGCTTCTTTGCTGCATCGGGTCAAACAGCACCGCATGTTTCAAATTTGTGTTCAACATTACCCAATCGCTTAAGACTTCTTTTCCATCATTCACTATAAAATAATATTCGCCTCCAGCTATCTTTCTGCGGATACATTTCAGGTTCTTTTCTGCGAGAAATCCTTCATGGCGTACAGCTGCATTTGCCAGCAGGTACCTGATTTCTTTCCCTTGCCAAAATACACCTTTGCCATTCACAGCTTTGTTTACTCCTTCTGCACTTGTGGGTTCAAACTTGAGTCTTGACATCAGCATATCAAACTGCTTCTGTCTGTTCTCCACATCACTAAATCCGGGAACAGAAGATGGAACACCTTCATGGAAAATTATGGCAGCACCCTGAGCAGACAACGCCACCAACCTTTGCAAGGTTTGCAAAGGCAAATACTTTACTCCACTCAAAACAATAGCTTCATACTCTCCACCAGGTGCTTTAATCTTATTATTAACAAATTGTAATTGCTGTATTTGCCTGTCACTTATCAAATCCCAGCTATAGCCGAGTTCCAGCATTTCTTCTGCGGCTTTGTTGAAAGATGTGCCTTCAAAACCTTCCATACCATCAAAATGGTGAAGCATCCCTTTGGGCGAAGGCTGATTATTCCTATCGGCAAAGGGGAAGTAAAGCAAAACATCGTTGGATGGCTTTCCTGCCTGTAAAAAACTCTGGCAACGGGCAGCATAATTGTTCAACGTTCCAAAATCCTTCCAGAAAGAATTAGCAGGCGTGAAATGCACTGCTGCATAAAACAACCAGCCCGGCCAGGTTTCATTTTGTGGTGAATAATTTGTACCATGATAGAAAACATGGTTTACCCCACCCAAAAAATATTTATCAAGAATCAGTTTCACATCACCGAGTGATGAAAGAAAATGATCATTAAGCCAAGTTGCTGATTCTGCAGATGCTAGCGGCTTACCCATTACATGTGCCGATGAGGTTGCAAACTTAAAACGGGTAAGATTTGTTCCTTCCGTTTCCGGAATATCGATGGTTGCATATAAATCCAGAATATTAGCCGGAGAACCATGACTTTGATTTCTTATTAACTTACCTTTTGCCTTTGCCCAATTATGCCAGGGCTGTGTAAATTTCTCCAGCAGCAAATCTGAAATTGTCTCCCTGTAATCATATAACACTTTCTTGTGCTTATCAGATTTATCGTTGGCAAATAATGCAGGCAGTTCACTCTTTAAATCATAGCCTCTGCGTTGTTTAAACCCATTAAAAAAATCCGGAGTCCAGTTACTGATGCCCCTGGCATCGTCCACTTCATAACTGTCATTAAAAAAGCCACGCAGGTTTGAAATATTCTTGCCTGCAAAAGCCTGGTCAAATTTTGATAAATAACTTTTCAGTGCCTTCTCATTAAAATGGTCAATTACATTTCCTTCACCACCAGGTGCAGCCCTTTCCACCAATTTTCCGTGCAATCCCTGAAACAGTGCAATAAGTTTCCATTTTCCTGCCGTTGCCGGAGCCACCCAATTTAATCTTCCGCTCACTACTTCTTTGGTTATATCAATTGCTGTTCCTGATTCATCATATGCCATCATCAATTGTAGCGGCAACATTACATCAAAACGGACCTGGTCAAGTGCCATCGCCTGTAAATCTTTATTTGCAGAAACAGGGTTCAGCACCTCACTAATTTTCAGCGGCTTCCAGTTGGCCGTTCTTACAAAACTTTCCTGCCTGTACTGAACAGTATCCATTAATTGTTCACCTGCATTCAGTTCATAGAATTTGGGGACAATGTATTTACAGGCATCTGCTTCAGTGACCCACGGTCCGCCAAAAGGCCAGCCGGTTCCTGTTGCCATATCAATACCAAGACCCAGACGTTTTCCTTCAGATAGTGTGTGTTGCAGCATTTCGACCCAGCGTGGAGATAAGAAATCAATGAACTTATCTTCTGTGCCTTTAACACCGTATATTGGTGTTATTTCAAGTCCACCCAAACCTGCCTGCTGATACAGTTGCATAGCAGCGGTCAAGCCAGGCTTATCTACTGCACTGCCTTGCCACCACCACCTCGTCCAAGGTTTGGTTTGCTGTGTTATAGCAGGCCATTTTACCTGTGCAGTTGCAAGCATTCCTGAAAAAATAAATACGGCAAGAAAATTCCTTTTAAGCATATTAAAATTTCTATTGTGTGATAATCTGAACATCTTTTATCTGTGCTGGTAACCAAACTGCCATTTCACCTTTCCCCCTGTTTGCCCATGCATAATATGGGATAGCAGTGAAAGGCTGTACCACTGAACTAACTGTATTCTGTTTTGAATCAGTAATAACGGCTGTCGCATTCCCTTTCAAAACTGTTACTCCGTTTAGGAACTCCTGCCTGTGCTCCGGCTGAAGGCTTTCTGTTGCCGGTAAAACAAGGTTTGACACCCGGTTATTATTATCTGCCCATTCAGCACAATACGTCAGCGGCCCACGTTGCAGGCTTACTAACCCAATATTATTCTTAAGTTTCTCACTTGAAACCACCCGTTGAATGTTCATCGGTAAAAACATTTCAACCACATCATTCTTCTTCCACAGACGATTGATGACAGCATACCCGTTTTTCATAGTATAGTCAACTGACTGCCCGTTGATTCTTATTTCAATTTTGGCATCTTCCCTGCTTTCAAAACGATACAGTTCAGAAGGGATTGCTTCGCCTGTTGCCCACCCTGGAATACGGAGCAGCAGGTTGAAATACAACGGTGATTTTGCATTAATCAAAAACTTCAGATTACCATCCCATGGATAATTATTCTGTTGCTCTACAGAAACCTGCTTCTTGTTTATCAACAAAGATGCTGCGCTGCTTGCAAAAAGGTTCACATACAAATCACTGCCCTGCTGTGCATACATATACCCGGGAACAGAAGGGAGAAAGCGGCACATATTCGTTGGACAGCAACTGCATTCAAACCAGCCACTCCGCTCTGCTTCCCTGTCTTTATGAGTGGTATTGTTCTTTATTTCCATGGCATTGGTGTAGAAAAAAGATTTACCATCTAATCCCACACCCGAAATAAGTCCATTGTACATTATCTTCTCCATCACATCAATGTACTTGGCTTCTCCGTGCAATTGAAACATCCGCTGATTCCAGTACACATTGGCAATGGCAGCACAGGTTTCATTGTATGCTGTTGCATTAGGCAGTTCATAGTTATCACCATATCGTTCTCCACTGCCGACAGCGCCTGCCCCACCCTGTACATAGATTTTTTTTGAAACTAAGTTTAGCCAGATGCTGTCTATCGCATCAAGCATCTGCTTATCTCCTGTTAAAGCAGCTACATCGGCCACTGCCGCATATAAATAGCCAGCCCTTACAGCATGTCCAACAGCCTCTTTTTGTTGTACAACAGGAATGTGGCCCTGCCAGTAAGCACCATTCTTCCATGGGTCTTTATTCTTTGCATCATAACCGGCAAAATGTCCCCTTTCCTCGATAAAATACTTTGCAGTTTCCAGATACTCTTTCTTGCCTGTGATGCGGTATAGCTTTACCAGTCCCATTTCCACAACCTGGTGACCGGGTGCCATGTGCATTTTATCCTGGCCAAACACACTGCACACCAGATCGGCATTTTTTAATGCTATGTTCAGAAAGTTTCTTTTCCCTGTTGCCAGGAAATGGGCAGCTGCAGCTTCATACATATGCCCGCTGTTATATAACTCATGACTTAACTCCCTTTCTTTTACCCACCTTTCCGGCCCTGCCCAGGCATGTGGCTTTGAAGGATTTATTGTTCTTGCCGTGTATAAATATCCATCAGGCTCCTGGGCCTTTGAAACAATGTCTATCAAAGAGTCAATATAAACTTCGAGTTTCTTGTCTGGGAACAAGCTAAGTGAGAAAGAAGCCCCTTCAATCGTTTTATAGATATCAGTATCATCAAATGGGTATGTGGTACAAAACTTGCCATTCTTTTCAGCCGCCATAATAAAATTCTTTACCCTGCCTGTTTTGTCACACCGTTCAAATGAAGCGGGAATGGTAACAGTATGATTTGTCTTAATGCGGGGCAACCAGAAATTATCTGACAATTTAACTGCTGTAAATGGCACCGAAGTGAATGTGTAATCTTTTTGCTGAGCCATGGCAGTCACGATAAAAAAAAGAGAAATGACTAATAATAGCTTTTTCATTTTGATTGTTTTACTTCAACGGCATAAACATTTGTTTCCCCTTCAAAGTTTGCCCTGAAAATGACCCACTTTTCATCGGGGCTGAAATGTACGTTCGGTTCAAGATTATATTTATGATTTTTCATGTTTACTAATTTCTCCGAAAAAAATTTATCCCCGGCAGGAGTGAATAAATATATCCACTGCCCGTCAGGAGCTTTTGCAACCTGCCCGGGGTCGCCGCCATCACCACAAAACAATGTATTATCCTTAGTACTGTTAAAATGAATACTCCACTCGTTTCTCTGCAGCTGATACTTTGTTTTCTTACCTGTATTGAGATGATGACCTTCAACAAAGAAATTAACGCTTCTTGGCTGTTGCAAATCGTACCAGATGATTTCGCCGTCTGCACTGCTCCACTCATGTCCAGCAATTTCCATGTCCATAATCCTCTGGTGTATTTGCGTTATTTTCTTTGTATTCACATCTATCGTCCAGATGCGGTTTACTTTATGCCAGGGGCCTTCGTGGCAAAACATCAGCAGGTCAGGCCGGGCTGCAGAAAACTGAACATGATTGAGCCAGGCTGTATCAGTGTGAATCTTGTCCAGGGTCTTATTTCTTATATCAATAGTAAAAAGTGTTCTCGGCAGTTTAGCTTCATAGATAATATTGAAGTAGCTTGATTTTGCCGGATACTTTTTGAATAATTCTTTTTCTTCATCGCTTGATTTTACGCCTGCCAATAAAGTTCCGTCAGCATTTACACAGGTCACACCTGCCTTAAAATCATCCGGAAAGACATACACAAGCGTTTCCTTTTTAGTATCAATGTTCACTGAAAACACACTGTCTTTTACCTGGAAAAACACTTCTCTCGTTTTGGATGAAACCAGCTCGCCGTTCATAGGCGAAGAATGGTTGGTAAGCTGTTCGGTTTGCAGTGTATTCAAATCCACCATGAATATCTGCCGGTTTCTGGTACCGATATTACTTATCTCGATTTTCTTTGCATTGCTGTCTGGTTCCTTCTGAGATGTGTTGTAGAAAACCATCTTATTGCCAACAAAAGGATTATTGTGAAAATAAAAACTTAGGTTGCTGCCAGGTATCCTTGTCAATTTGACCACCCGGTGGCGGGTATCTTTATCAATCCATTCGTCCGGCATTTTCTGTCCGCCGGTTTCCATTTCAGGCTGCGCAAAAACCTGTGTCAAACCGCTTATCAATAACACAGCTGAAAACAACAATTTTTTAAATGGCAAAAGCAATTTCATGTCGTTTAATCTTTGAGTAATAAAATAAGAATAATAATGGCTTTCCTGTATCCTGAACAATCCTGTCATTTTATGACAGGTTTAACTCCTTCGCCAGTCATTATCACCCGTTTCATTGTTCCGTCTTTGTTATAATATAAGTAATCAATGCAAACAGACCTGTGAAAACTGCCTGCATCTGGCACCAATGCTCCATTGTGGTAAATAAAGTACCATTTGCCCTTAAACTCAACTATGGCCTGGTGGTTGGTGTTGCAATTGCCAGCGATTTCATTTAATATTTCCTTATACTCCCAGGGGCCATTAATATTCCTGCTCATGGCATATGCAATCTTCTCCGGAAACTCGTAGGCATATGAAAGATAGTACCAACTTTTACGTTTATGTATCCATGGTGCTTCGGTGAATTTCGGTACATCAATTCTTTTGAACGTACCATCCATCTCGGTCATGTTTTCTTTTAGTTTTACATAATGTAATGTTGTATTGCCCCAAAACAGATATGCCTGTCCTTCATCATCAATAAAAACAGTTGGATCAATATCATCCCAACTTATTTTAGCCTCTGTGGTCATATCGTTTGTAATAAGTGCTTTCCCAATTGCATCGGTAAAGGGGCCTTCCGGCCTGTCAGCCACAGCAACACCGATTGCCTTGCCCTTATGTATGCTATCATGTGTAATGGCAACGTACCAATAAAATTTTCCATTCCGTTCAATTACCTGGCTGGCCCAGGCATCACCTTTTGCCCACTTAAAAGCCTTTACATTTAAAGGAGAGGAATGTTCTGTCCAATTTTTCATATCGGTTGTGGAGAAACACAACCACTCATGCATAACATACCTGTTTTCTTTAGGAGCAGCCGCATCATGACCCGTGTATAAGTACAGTCTATCATTATAAACCAGTGCTGCAGGGTCAGCAGTGAACTTGTGACGAATGACCGGATTTCCATCCGATACGAACGATGTGTCAGTTTGAGCGAAAGTTACACCTTCTGAAAAAAGAAGTGTAACAATAATATGAAACAATGCAGTCTTTTTCTTCATGATGTTTATTTAATAAAGGGCCATCCCTTTTTATCCCATGACAATTTTTTAATCTGCAGTTTTGGCTTTCCAATGTCGGCAGCATCATACCCGTGAAATACAATATAATCTTGTCCTTCAAAAGAGGCCACTGCGTTATGTCCGGCAGCATACCATTCGTCATTCCCTTTTATAACGATAGTTCCACCTCCTTGCAAAAGCAGCTTCCCATCCTGGTCTTTATAAGGCCCCTCAATACTTTCTGACCGTCCCACAATCACTTTATAAGTGCTTTCCTTACCCTTGCAACAATAATCGGTTGAAGCAAAGAGGTAATAATATTTACCTTTCCTGAAAATATAAGGAGCCTCTATTGCATTTCCTGACCCGTTCATTAAAAGGGTATCCTTACTAAAGGTTTTTCTGCTGGCGATGTTCATTATTTCTTCATCATCAGCTATCCGCAATAAATCATCTGATAGTTTTACCAGCATGATGCCTTTCCAAAAAGATCCAAATGATAAATAAGGCTGACCATTTGCTACAATAACATTGGGGTCAATAGCATTGAAATTTGTTTTGCCCGGAATAGAGCGGATAACAATCCCCTTGTCTTCCCATCTGTAATCAGCAGCAAAAGGATAAAGTGTTTTATTAACAGCCACACCAATAGCAGAAGTATTTTTACCAAAGGCTGAAACAGAATAAAAAAGATAATACCGGTTATTGTAGTAAAAAATATCCGGTGCCCAAATATGGTTTTTGAAACCGGGCACAACAGAATCTGTCCAGTGAGGAGCAACGCTGAAAACAGATTTCTCTTTCTTCCAGTTAAGCATATCTGTTGATGACCAGCAATTAATTCCCCTGCCAGTACAGAAAATATAGTATATGCTGTCCTGCTTTATTATAACCGGGTCATGAGCCGAAATGCCTTTTTGAGGAACTTGTGCATATAGCCCCGCAATCCCAAAAAAACAGAGTAGAATAATACCTCCGCAGGAAATGAACAGTCTCGTTAAAAAACCGGATACGGATGCTGCAATATAAGTGTATCCACCGCTTCTCTCAGTTGTGTTTGCAACCGGCGGCGATGGCAGTATTGCAGTTCTTAACATAAAGACTAATTATATTTTCGGTTGAGCCATTCTTCTGGTAATGGAATAACACAAATATTCATCGCCTTTCCATCAGCAGATAACATGGCAGATTGTATTTCAATTTTTGCTCCATCAGGGCTCATCGTAGGATGAGGATGATCAGCAGCAGTAGTCTTATGTCCTGCTGAAAGTAATATCATCTCTCCGGTAGCCCTGTCAATCAGGTAAATATTCCTCTTGAAATCGTCTCCAACAGCCCATCGCCCATCTGGCGAGCCATGAACATGCCATAAACCGCTGCCGCTTTTTGTTTGCCCTGCGATGTGCATTTCTCTTGTACGCAGGTTAACAATTCCAAGGCCAGTTGGTTTTTCTCTTGTGCCAGATGGGCCCCAGGCCGGATCCTGGCCAGGATTAGCACCGCCAACTTCAGTGCCTGGTTCTGCTATTTTATCTGTACCCGGAATTTTTCTGTGCCCCATAATGGCTATTGCCACTTCATCTTTTGAAATCACTGCTTCATGTGTAACCCATTCATACTCCGACTCGGGATAGAGTGGCCGTAGTCCTGTTCCATCAGCCATCACTGTCCATGTTCGTTGTGGTGCCTTTCCGCCAGTTTCCCAGCAAAATACTATTTCACCCGCCACCCATGGATTTGTTTGTATATGCCCTATCTGAAAAGGAACTGAAATAACATGCTTTACTTCGCCGGTCAGCACATTCATTGCCGCAATGCCATTAGGACCTCCACCCATATTTCTTGGGCCAAAATTTTTCTCGATTTTTGTACCTTCCGGCAAACGTTTTTGCGCAGCAGTTTTACTAATGCGAAAATAGGCCCACTCCTCATCACCGTCCAGCGCCATATCTCCTCCTCCCTCCAGTTCTGTTGGAATTGTGCCACAAATACGCTGATATTTATCAGCCGGTTTCATTTTGCCATATTCACTATCTGCAAAAACTTTTGCAAGATCAACTTCTATAATTTGTAAAGGCTTTTTTTCTTTCCAGCGCATAGAGTCATTTATGATCCTCTCACCGGCGTAACGCATAAAAAACAACTTCATAGATTTGCGGGCAACATTTAACATACCCGCATATCCTCCTTCTGTCACCTGCACTATCACACCTGTTTTTTCATTTACAGCGAGTGCCTCATTTTTAACTTTCCCGGAACGAAAAATTACCCACTGGCCGTCGGCAGTCCATTGATTGTGTGTTTGATAAATTTTTGAATCCCCGTCCTGTGATGATGTGAGAAAAATGAGTTTTGTACCCGTGACCGGATCTAGAAGCTCTTTTTTTTCAGATGGGAATCGCCTGCCAATCTGTGCATTGTCCTTCATTGCAATAAGTAAGGGAAGAACATACAAAATACCAAGAAATATTTTTTTTATCATAATCTTAATTACCATCAGGTTTCTCTGTGTTTCTCAATGGGCTTAATGGCCAATAGAAATTTTCAAATGGCAAAGGCATAGCCGGGTCATAGTGTTTAAAATCACCTTTGATGGACATAGCTAAGGTCAGCTTCTGGTTCTGAATACTGCTTACTATACACTTAGCCAGTTCATAAGCACCATAAGGACTGAAGTGTGTGTTGTCTTCCAGTTTCTTATCTTGTCCCGGAAAAGTATTAGCCGGGTAATGAACAAAAGCTTTTGTTGACCTCTCAACTCCCCATGCCTCGTATAAAGTTTTACTCATCGCATTCAAATCAATCAGCATCACATTTTCTTCTTTGGCAGTTTGCCGCATAGCCTCAGGATAATCTTCCAATGTATTTATTATGTGCCCTGTAGAATCAAACCTCCTCCGGTGCATTGAAGTAACCAGTACAGGAATCATCTTACGGCTTTTCGCTTCAGCAATCCATTCTTTAATGGTTTGCTTATAGGTAGTAAAAGCATCAAGATGGTTGCCGCCTGGCTTCTGGTCATTATGTGTAAACTCGATAAACAGATAATCACCGGGTTTTGCCAAACTCCAGATTTTCTCCAGCCGCCTTTCACCTTTAAATGCTTTCATTGTTTCGCCGCTTTCTGCATAGTTGGCTACTGCCACTTTGCCCGGCTGTAAAAAACGGGGAAACATTTGCCCCCATGCTGCCCATGGCTCTCTGTCCTGGTCAACAACGGTTGAATTACCAGCTAGAAATACAGTCGTTGCTTTTGTATTCAAGGAGATTTCCACCGCACAAACCTTGGGCAGCGAATCATTGAATTCAAGAGTAAGCAGATTATCCCAGTGGCGGTAAGAAAATTCACGGGCCTTTAATTTAACTTTTGATATTACATAACCGGCAGGGTTTCTAATTAAACTGTCTTTCACATGCACAGTAAATGTCTCCCATCTTATTTCACCTTTCTTTGTCCGGATATTTTCCAGCATCAGCCTGCGGCATTCAGTCCTTACCGTTGTAGCCGATGTACCTTTTACATCCCCGAGCAAAAGTTTTACATCATAATTACCATCAGGCAATTTAATAGAAAAATAAAAAGGCTTTGTCCCCGTAATAAAATCCCCAGTTAAAGCATTGCCACCACGGTTTACTGCAGTTACTTCAGCGTTCTGGTCAAAGCCAAAACCTGTTTTGTCATCAAATTTTGTTTCAGGAGTAACTTTTATATAGCCGTGAGCCGCATTACCAGTTCCAAAGTCAAACTTATAGGTTGTTTGCTGGGCTTTTGCCTGACAAACACTACATAGTAATCCGATTGCAATTACAATTCTTCTCATTTCGAAGTGTATCTTATTTTTATCACATTTACAGAAAATGGAGAAATCTCTTGCTGCATTTTATTAAGTTTCATCTCAACAACTTTCTGTGCAGGTGCCAGCTTATCCAGTTCACTAAGTTTGTTATAGCTGTATAAATCCGTTGCTGACAAAAAATCCATTACCCCGTTTGCCTTCTTAATTTTCTTTCCTGCAATATTCAGTTCCACAGCCTGCGACTTAGAAGAACTGTTAACTATCTTTATTATCAGCTCACCGGTTGTACTATCAACCACAGCACTGGCAAACAAACTGTCTTTCCCGGCAAGCACATTATTACTTTCAAGAATCTTCACCACATTTGTCCCTTTATTGTTTGAAAACAGTTTCTGAACATAATAATTTGGCGTTGCCACAGAGTTCAGGTTATCAAACCAAATCAGGTCAGGCCGCCACTGCCATGCATCCACATGGGCAAACAGAGGCGCATAAGAACACATCTGTACCACATCCGCATTTCTTTCCAGCCCTGTCATAAATGCAGCTTCAGCCAGTGCACTCTCCCAGTTGTTACGGCTTTCTGCATCGTTATTTTCTCTTGAATGAGCTGCATATTCACCGGCAAAAACTTTCGGGCCTGTTCTTTCATAATTGTCATACCGGCTGGCATTACTGAAAAACCAAGTTGGGGGTTTGTAATAATGTTCGTCAATAAGTGCAGGGCTTAGTTGCTTAAGCTCCTTCCAGGCATAGCTGAAGTAATCTCCATCAGGCGATGGTCCGGAACCTGATACAATTTTAATTTGAGGATATTTCGCCAGTAATGCCTTTTCAAAAACTTTATACCTCTCAATGTACTGCGGCTCCCATTGCTCATTCCCCACTCCTAAAAACTTCAAATTAAAAGTTTGCGGGTGCCCGAGTTCATGGCGCAGTTTGCCCCATTTGGTGTTTTCATCGCCGTTGGCAAATTCAATCAAATCGAGGGCATCATCAATATATGGCTGCAGTTCATCCATTGCTACTACTTCTCCGCTGTTGAACTGACAGGCCATTCCGCAATTCAAAATGGGCAAAGGTTCCGCACCCAGATCTTCGCACAATAAAAAGTATTCGAAAAAGCCAAGTCCAAAACTCTGATAGTAATCCGGTGCTGACCTTCGGGGAAACTCCACATTCCAGCGGTTCATAATCAGTTTTCTGTCAGCCACATTACCCATTGTTGCTTTCCATTGATAGCGGTTAGTAAGGTCTTTACCTTCAACAATACAGCCACCGGGGAAGCGGATAAACCCGGGTTTCAGATCAGCAAGTTTTTGTACCAGGTCGTTACGCAATCCTCCGGGCCTGCTTTTCCATGTATCATGCGGAAATAATGACACCATATCAATATCTGTAACTCCGGTGCCCTCAAAAAATAAATTAAGTTTTCCTTTTTGTGCAGAATCTGATGTAAGAATTGAAGCGGAATATGTTTTCCAATCGCTTGTAAAACCATCTATAACCGCACTGCCTATCTCTTTACCTGAATAATTCACTAACTGCACTTTTATCCGGCAATTAGCAGGGTTTTCCACCCGGAGCATAATAGAAAAATCATACTGTTTCCCTTTGTGAAAACCCATTCCACGGAATCCATCATTTGTAAGCCTGTAGCTGCCTTCTGCTTTTTCAATTGTTATCCTGGCAAACTTAGAGTTTGGCGAATCATCAGATTTGTTTATAATAAGAATCCTTCCTTTCTGATATTCTGATTTATGTTCCCGCCAGCCCATCATTGCAGTTGGAAATTCAAATGAACGGTTCTTTACCAGTTCTGCATATAACCCGCCATCAGCACCAAAATTAATATCCTCGAAAAAAACTCCCCACATTGTTGGAGCAATTGTACTTACAGGCTTATCAGCATATACAGTCAGCTTTCGCTGGGCAAACCCGTAATAAGGCAAGCATAAAAATGAGATGCAAAGGAAAAATAATCTTTTCATCGTTTATTCTTTTCTTTTAACTGCAATGAGCTGTCATTTATATAGAAGGAGAAATTTCTGAGCAATTCAAGTATCTCCGCACCTGCCAATATTGCCGGGCCATATCCGTGTGCTGCATATACATTCACCGGGCGGTGGTAATAGAAAAGCGGATCGAATGCCATACCAGTTCCCACACATGTTCCTTCCACTTGCCCTTTATCGTTAATTTTTGATGACACTGCATTCCATGCCAGAATGCTGGTTGGGCCATATATCATCGGGTCGAGCCAGCCTTTGTTGCAGGCATGGGCCATACAGTAAGCATAGATTGCAGTAGCTGATGTTTCTAAATAAGAATCTTCTTTGTCCAGCAACTGATGCCAGAAACCAGAACCGCTTTGATACTTCATCAGGCCAGTTGCCAGTTGCCTGAACTGCTGCAATACCTCGGGGTAGCCACTATGATTTTCCGGCAAAACATCTAATAATTCACTCATCGCCATGAGTGCCCAGCCGTTGGCCCTTGCCCAGTGAAACTGAGGATGAACAACCATGCTTTCCACCCAGCCATGCATATAAACACCCTTTTCCTTATTAAACATTCGTTTGCTGTACAACACCACTTGTTTTACCGCATCATCAAAATATTTTTTATCGCCGGTAAGTTTTCCCATTTGTGCCACAGCAGGTATATACATGTACAAATCGTCGAGCCACAGGGTATTCTTTTGCGGACGGTTGCGGGCTATCGTCCCATCCTTCAACCGGAACTCTTTTGTAAATACATAATTGATGTAATGGTCAATCATTGGACGTAAGTTGTTGTTTAAACCGTTGCGTTGCGCCTTAATCATTGCGGCACATACGGCACCGGCATCATCCAAAGCATGGGGAAGTATCGGCTGATTGAAAAAGCCCTTTTTTCTGATGTACTCAGGTGAAAATTTTTCCTTTATTGCGGGCACCCATTTCGCCAGGAAATCAAACCTGCTACTTACGTAATCGGTATAGGTATTGTCCCCTGTTATATCAGCCAGCCGTTGCATTGCAGAATAGGTTACGCCCCATTCGTAGCTGGTAAGTCGAAAATCCCCGGGTTTCATTGTAGTGTTAGTATCTAACAATCCTGCATCGGAAACAACAGCACCTGTAAGCTTATTTACCAACTGTGGTGGTGTAACCGAATCAAGATAGTTATGTACCCGCTGCATAATACTTTTAAGCAGGTTTGTATCAGGCACACCATAATAAACAGGGTAATCAGGCCTCATGGCATGAAGCGGAGCTGTAACATCATTAGGTCTTGGTTGGGCAGAAGGGCTGTTACTTGTAAAAAGTGCAAATAACAGTAAACAGGTAACGTTTCTCATCATTTTGGTTTCGTTTAAAAATGAAAAAGACAGGTACTTAATTCCCTGCCTTTTTCTATCGACTGCTTGCTAAAAGAACTCTTTTTATTCTTACCAGTTAAACGGTAAATACCAGTTGGCAGGGTCCATTAATTTTGTCCGCACGGCTGCTGCATTTCCGCTGCCATCTTTCAACAGTTTGTTATAGATTTTATCTGCCAGAAAAGCCGGGTCATTTCTGCGTAGTGCAACCCGTACCAGGTCCGGCCATCTTGTGCCTTCAAAAGCATTTTCCAATGCTCCTTCTTTGATTATCCCATCTTCAATAGCAATTAAACTGTCAGAAGCTGCTATGGCTACAGACGAAAGATTTGCCCTGGTACGGATACCAATGTTTCTGTACCAGTCTGCCCTATAATATGGCACGCCGGAGTTTCCACTGTTTCTTGCATCAAAATTGAATGGGTAAGATTCTGTCAATGTGTTATGATAGAGTGTGACATCTGAAGTGGGTGCAGGATATGCCCCGGCGATTCCGTTGTTCCACAACCCCCATGACAACCTGTGTTTTCCAGAGCGATTCGCTGCTTCTATAAACCTCATGTGCATATGCGACTGGCGATATAGAAACCATTTTCCATTCTTTGCCAGAGGATCAAAAGGAGCCATTGTAGCATAATTAATATAATTATATAAATATTTCATCGCTACCGGTTGTCCGTTAATTGTTGCAGTACTCAGCAATTTTCTTGCATCATAAGGGAGTGGCAGCATCGGTGGCACATTGGTTCCGGTTGGCGGTGGCAATTGAGTTTCGCCATCCCATAAATCAAAAACCTCCTGCGATGGCTTAACTAAATAATTACCTCCAACTGGTGAAAATAGTTTTATCAGTGAGTTATCCGGTTTAAACTTACTGTCAAATGGAAGTGCCCAAATCCATTCCATGGTTGAACTTCTTGAGCCAAAGGGCTGTTCAAAGATTATTCTCCATCCATCATTATAAACAAGGGTAGAAGCATCACCGGCTCTAGAATAACTAACATAATGGTTGCTGTTGCCAGCCCAGCCTATCCTGTAAACCGAATAATATTCTTCGCCAAACCCATACGCAGTTGTTGCATATTCCATAACCTGGCGGTACCAGCTTGCAGCTTGCAGATAATCCCCTTTCCATAAGTATAGGTCTGCCAACATAATTTTTTTATTGATGTAAAATTTTTGCGTCTGGTATCCGTCAACAGTCAGGTTAAGATTTGAACCTGAAGGATAAAAGTCCTTATATGGCAATGCCGCAGTAAAACTAATCAGGCTATCAAGCAGTATATTGAACTTGAGCCTGGGGAAATTAGCTGTGTTCTTCACTTCATCCACATTTTTTAAAGAACTGGTTACATACGGAATTTCCCCAAAATGTATCCCTAACTGTAGATAAAGAAATGAACGAAGTGCCCCTATATCTGAATAGCGCTGGTTAAACTCAGCTTCAGTCATCTTTTTATTAGCAACCATTATTTTGAAGTTCTCCAACGCATCATTGCAGTTAATAATCACTTCATAAAACGGTCTCGGGTCTGCATAAGGATTACCGGCAGTAACCGTATGTGTGCTTACCTGGCGCAGTTCTTCATTGGCATTGGCCGTATAATCGAGCAGATCGCCACGAAGTTCATTTAAAATCACATACCTGTCGGCCAGACCCATGAACTTTCCATAGATACCCAGCACAGCAGCATCAGCATCATATACATTCTGGTATGCGTTTGCATGATCCAGCTGATCCTGCGGTTGCAAATCAAATACTTTCTTACAACCGGTCAATAAAATCCCGGCGAAAAGTAACGAGAGCATTGATACAGAAAACTTCTTCATAATATTCAGAATTACTGTTGTAATCAAATTCTTTTTCTTATTAAATACAGTTAGAACCCAACCTTAACACCTAACGTTACTGACTTGAACAACGGGTCAAGACCAGTATCGATTCCCTGCGCAAATACACTCGGGCTGACACTAAACTCAGGATCATATCCCATGTACTTTGTAAATGTCAGCAGGTTATTTCCCGTAACATATACTGTCGCATTTTTAATAAAGCCTTCTTTAAGCGGAACAGCATAAGAAAGGGACACATGGCGAAGGCGCAGGTAAGAACCATCTTCAATCCACCTGTTGCTGAAACGGCTGTTGCCAATCGGATCGCCATACGTTGCTTTCGGCATTGATGTTATATGTCCTTCAGCCCTCCACCTGTTGATAACACTGTTCAGTTGGTTTTCCATCCCGCTTGACGCTTCAAGCCTGTAGCGCAGGTAATTGAATACATCATTGCCTTTTGAGAAAGTGAGCAATGCTTCCAACTGGAAATTCCTGTATGACAGCTTATTGGTGATTCCTCCATAAAAATCAGGATTGGGATTACCGATTACTTTCATATCCTTTTCATCAATAACCTTATCATTATTCAAATCGGCAAAACGTACATCACCAGCGCCAAAACTGCTGTAGCTGCCATCTGCGTTCTTTATACTGAGTCCGGCAGCAGATGCTTCGGCTGCAGTACTGAAAATGCCTAATGCCTCATAACCATAAAACTGGTTGGCCGGCTGGCCATTTTGCGTAAGAATATTTGCACCGGCAAATTGTGTTACAAAACGGCCTCCGGGAACTGTAAGTACCTCGTTCTTGTTTATAGCGCCGTTCAGGCCAATATCCCACTTAAACTTATTCTTATTAATTACCCTTACGTTCAACGCAGCTTCGACGCCAGTGTTTTGCATGCTGCCGTTGTTTGTAAGTATATTTTTGAATCCTGCTGCTGCAGTTACAGTTTCATACACCAGCATATTCTTTGTTTTTGCCTGATATACATCCACTGTCAGTCCCACTCTTTCATTCAAAAAGGCAAGATCAAGGCCAGCGTTTATTTTTGTGCTGGTCTCCCACTGTAATGCTGGATTAGGTATGCTGTTCCTTACAAGCCCCTGCATACCCAACAAGTTTTGCGAAACATAAGTTTGCCTGCTTGAATAATTGCCAATATCATCATTACCTGTCAGACTGTAAGAAGCCCTCAGCTTCAGCAGGTCAATTTTTGAGTTAGCCATAAAATTCTCAGAAGACACCAGCCATGCCATTGATGCTGATGGCAGTACTGCAAATTTCACTCCGTCTATTGCAATACCCTCTTTAGCCTCAGTGCCGAACCGGGAGGAACCATCCATTGCTGCATTCAGCGAAAAGAACAGCTTGTCTTTATATCCATACTCAGCATTAAAATAGGTGTTCATCCAGTTCCACTCACCAATGCCACCACCTACCTGACGCAGTGCATTTAAGCCATTCTGTACACTGATCAGGTCATCTGTAGCCGAGTTAAACCCTAACACATAATCCTGCTCTGCATCATTGTGCTGATATCTGATGCCAAGTCTTGAAACAACATTGTGATACCTGTTGACTGTTTTTTTGTATTCAAGCCAACCGTCTGTATAGAATGAGAAAAGCCTTTTTACCTGTGATCCCAAACGGCTGTCTGCTATTGCATTACTCAAATCAACATTGGCAACCCCTTTTCTCGGAATAAAAATATTCTCCCTGACTTTATCATAAGTAACCCCGAATAAGGCTGATGCACTTAAAGACTTGCTTATTTCGTAATTAAACCTGAACGATCCGAAGAAACGATAGTATTTATTAAACGCCTGCATTGTGTTAATCAATACTGCGGGATTACTTGTACCAAGAAAATCTGCATCCTCGAAGTTTGGAGAAAATACCCCTTTATTGTTCACTTCATTAGCAGTAAGGAACGGGGCCTTTGTAAGTGCAAGAAATACAGGGGCTGTTTTTTCAGAAATTCCCTGGTCTTTCAGGTTCTGTTCATTTAGTGCAAAAGAGAAATTTGCAGCACCGGTAAACCGCCTGGAGAAGTTAAAATCAGCATTGAAGTGTGTATTATACCGCACCATATCCGTTGTTCTGATTGTTCCCTGGCTGCGGGCATATCCCATACTTAAGGCATAAGTGGCAATATTGTCACCACCGGTTACTTTAAGAAAATAGTTATGGGTAATGCTGTTCTTCATCACTTCTTTCTGCCAGTCGGTGTTATTGTGATACTTGTAGTATTCTGCATTTCCCGCTGTGTCATCCTTCATAAAAGCCATCGCAGAAATTTCAGTGGAGGAAAGGCCCTTGCTTTGGAGCATTTCAGTGAGATAAACCCTGTAATCAGAGGCATTCATCACCGGGAGATTGGATGGTGCCATATTAAAGCTGGTATAGGCACCGAAGTCAATTTTCGTAGCCTGCTGCTTAGCTTTTGAAGTCGTGATAATAATTGCCCCATTAGCAGCTTTTGAGCCATAAATTGAAGCAGCATCTTTAATAACTGTAACATCTTCCACATCCTGTGCATTTATCAACGCAAACGGGTTTGTATAGTTATTAGCGATGATGCTTTGCCCATAATCATTAATATCATAAATCATTCCATCTACAATTATCAGGGGCTTATTTGTGGCAAATAAGGAATTATATCCCCGCAAAAACATATTTGCCCCCACACCTGGAGTACCAGACCTCCTGATGCTGTTGAGACCTGAAACCTGTCCCTGTAGTAAGGCATCAACAGTTTCCATTGGCTTTTTCCATTCGCTGTTAGCGTTATAAGTAGTTGCTGCCGATGTTATTTCTCTTAAAGGCATTAGCTTATGCGGCATAGTCACAACATCCTGATAAGAGTTATGTGAGGCATCAAGCAACAGAACGTCCAGCACTTTTTTACCCTTAAGCGCAACTTGCTTAGTATCGTATCCTTCTGCAGTAATAACTACGTTTTCGTAATAATTTGCCACAGTCAGTTTGAAAGCGCCATCTGCATCGGCAATAGCTGCTGAAAGGTTCTTTACACTAAGCCGGGCGCCTACAATTCCCTTACCTGTTGTTGCATCCTTTACAGTACCAGTAATCTGAAGCTTTGTTACAGCTTTTTCAGTATCTGGTCCGCTGGCAGGTTTTTGCTGTGCATTTAACCCATTTACTCCCAACAGCAATAAAACAAACATGCCTGCTTCTTTTACCGATAATAATTTATTTAAGCACATCACTATTTGGAATTTTGTTATTCAAAAATTTATAAACCGGGCACCAGTTTTATATAATCGCATGTTATGTAACTGGCTAAAGCAGTTGTACTGTTTGCTGCAACTAAGTAAACATTATATAAAGGCTGGTATTGTGTCATGGTAAACTCGCCGAGATACACCTCACTATAGGTAGTATATGGAACATTTACATAGGCGAAACTTGCAGAAGCAGGTGATCCAATTGCCAACCTCTGGGTTTGAGTGGTTGCTGTCTGTATGTCGTTTAATGCCACCCAATAAGCCTTATACTTTATTGATGGAACCTCTTCGATCTGGTAGCGAATATTGAATTGAGCAACGCCATGATTATACACCAGCAAATCCCTGAAATCCCTGCCCGTTAATGGGTTAAACCTGTCTCTGAAAAAAGTATTACCACGTCTGTCGTGGCTGGTAGCAGTGTAGTTCTCCGCTTCGATTACGTAAGGCTTGAATTTGTGAAGAGGCTGTATATCCAGCTTACTCATAATATACACAATGCCATTACTTGTTTTTACTGTCTTAACGATAGCGGATCTGTCAACAGGAATTTTTGTACCAAACTTAGAAAGAACAGTATCTGGTATTGTTGCCGGATCATAAACAGTATCCACTGCAAAATCTTTTAGTACATTCCAGCCTGTAACTAATTTATTGCTATCAATTGTATTAGTCACAAAGTATGGTGTGTACTTAACCTGCTCTGCATCCCATGCGGCATCAGTAAGCATGAACAATGTATATTGTTTATCTTCTCTTTTCAGATCATACACTTTATTCCAGAACAGGTTTGTATAAACCGAATCAGTTCCTGCCTGGTAAATTGGCGCACCAGTAGTGGGGTTAATTCCGATTACGACGGCATTAGTAGGGTCAAACACATTTCTGAACAGAGAAAGCATAAATGCCTTTTGATTGGCAGGTGCGTATGAATTGCTGGTCACAAAATCCCAGCAACTCTCCAAAGCCGGAATTCCCTTATCAATTATCTGTATCACTCCATTTGATGCGTAATTATCTGCATCAATTATTAGTGCATCGCCAATCCTGTTGCCCTTCATATTGTTGTACTTGCCATTTAGCATCGCTATCCTCGTAGAAACTGTAACCCTGTCGGTATAGTAAAGCTGCCTGGAAATATGATTGCCTACAAAAGCCTTCAACTTTGCAGCATCATTACGAATCACAGGATCAATGCCAACCACCTCGCTATTTTTTAACGCAAACACAGTGTAGCTCCTTGAAGATGACAACTCCTTGTCATATCCCGTTTCCTGCAATATCTCGGCAAACTTCAATAAATCAGGATTATCAATTATCGTTCTCATCAGGTTCTTTTCCAAGGCCCCATCTGTAATTTCATTGTGTTCATCGGTCATTTTCTGACAACTGCTAAATGACAGCCCGAGTGTAACGGCAATAAACACTATAAACCGTAACCTGCTTTTCATGTAATTATATTTTATTTTATTTTATGCTTTAGCATTCTGTTTCCTTTTTTCTTATGCTAAGTATCACCCTTATTCTTACAAATAAATCATTGTTCCATCCGGCCTGAAACGAGGCAAAATCTGATCCTGATCAATTGGTATGAAATGGATCATATCCAGGTTATTATTATTCTGGGTTCCCACCAATGGAGTAATCCTTATAATCTGCTGTTTGGTTGTGGTAAAATCGATTACGCCAACCTGCTTTGCAGCCCACAAATTCGAAGTGTTTTCCGTGTAGCGTTTCCATCCAATTGCCTCCAGTTCTGAATCGGTACCTGCCGGTCGGGTTTCAGTGAAGTTCATCGTACGTTGCATCAGTACACCGTTCACTTCCACCTGGCAAAGCATATTGGAACTGCTTGACTGTTTTTGCTGCCTGTAACAGAGCCATACTTTATATTTCCCTTTAATAATAGGAGGTGTACGCATCTCCCACCAAACAGGCCTGTTGGGCAATCCCATAGGCAGCATATTCACATCGCTGTTATATGCATAGTTAGTTATTGAGCTTGCAGCGGAATAAAGATATGAGAGTGTGTTTGTGCCTGCCAGCGGTCCCCAACCCCAGTAATGATCTTTTATTGGCTTATCAGCCTCTGTAGGCCTTGCAAAGTTGTAATTAGCCCTTTTATAATAAGCAGGCAACTTCATAATTTCTTCAAATGAAGACACATCCCAGTATAAAGCAGTCGGCTTTCTGAATTTCACCATATAATGTGCTTTTGCATCATGCCAAACGCCATTTGTTGCAGCCAGATCACTCTTAGTTCTGTTAATTTTAACGCCTAACTCAAGCACTCCGTTAAATACATCCTGGTTTACCACCACATCCTGATCTATCAGCTTGATACTTATAACCTCCTGGGGCAGCCATGTATCATGTGTTGGTGTGGAAATAATATCTCCCAAAAATTTAAGTCCCGGTGAAACATGGTATGCCACATACATATGGAGGCTGTCTGTTGCCAGTGCCGGGTTGCCGGTTTGCGAGTATTTCGCTTTCAATGCAGCATATGAAAGTATCCCGCTATCAGCAAGAGCCTGGTTGCTTTCGGCTATTACTGTATTCCATTTTTTTGATGTATCCGGATCAATACTGTTCAGTTTAGCATAGAACCCAGTTTCCTGCATCGCCTGCAGAAATATAGAATACTCCGATTTTTCAGCGATTTGCTGGGCTATGGTTTTTGTAGCGGGCAACAGCACATTATCAACAACATGTATCACCCCATTTCCCACTTTTACATTGGATTTGGTTACTAAGGCCTGGCGGTTTACAATGTAACTGGAGCTCCCGCCTTTGTTTGTTACAGCAGTAACCAGGTATTGTCCGTACATAGTTACGACCGGCAACTTGCCGTCAGTAAATGAACCTGTGTAAATCGTATCAGACAACAAGTGTAATCTCACCATGTCTTTCAGTGTATTCAGGTCAGCCGCCTCTACTGTGGAAACACCTAATCCCTGTAAATAAGTCCGCACCCCACTGTTAGTGGGTGCAAAACAGGTGTACGCCCCGTAAGCATTCAGAAATGCTGAGGTTTCTGTTCTCTCAAGAATCTGGCGGAACAGTGAAAATGAGTCAGGATATTTATCGAGGTACCCGACAATATTCACATCTTCTGTTGTGTTTTCGACTAGATCTGGTTTTTTGCAGGATTCAAAAACCAGTATCACCGATAAAACAATCAGAATCCCTGATAAAACAAACAAGTTTCTTTTCATAATGCTTGTGGTTATTATTTATAAAAGGGGTTTTGCACTAATAATTTATTTGTCTGTAATTCATAGAGGTAAATAGGCATGTAATGGCAGTTCTTATCCTGCATTTTCACCTGGGCAGATTGCTGCATATTAGAAGGAACGCTTACCGACACCATATTCAGCAAAAGGCTTTTTCTTTCATAATTATTCCTTTTTGCGTTTCTCAGTACGTCAAACCAGCGTTTTCCTTCAAAACAAAATTCCCTTGCCCTCTCCATTAATATAAAATCCTGGATCAGGTTTTTATCTGTTGGGCCAGGTGTAAGATCAGTTGCTGTAAGAGCATTTGCCCTTGTTCTGATGGTATAAATGATATCAAGTGCCGCCTGGCCCTGGCCTGATTCATTTAATGCTTCAGCCTTCATAAGCAACACATCTGCATACCTGTAAAAGAACCAGTGTGCATAGCTTTGATTGAATGTACGTTGCGTTGTACCGGTAATGCCTATATATTTCCATACAGATGAAGATGCCGCCCTGACAGATCCCCCGTCACCGCGGATATCATAGTTCTGGTCATTAGTAAAATCCACTGTGAATACCCTGTCCATTAAATCAGCTGTAGCTACCCACCTTGGTGCATTTGATACAGTTGAAAACATTGTGAAATAGGGATTGAGTTTCTGTGCATCATACTGAAGTTCAAATATGCCTTCTGCAGAGTTCCCATTATAATATAGTGTGCTGAACCAATTGGCATTATACTCATAGCTGGGAGGGTTTATTGTCGCCCCTTTGATAAGACCAAATTTTTGTGAATTAATAACTTTATTACACTCTGTAATGCACTTATCATACTCATCCATCCACAGGTAAACATCAGCCAGAATTGTATTGACCGTATATTTAGTAACCCGGCCCTTATCAGAAGCAATATCACCATAGGTTGTTACTGCTTTAGTCTCAGCAGATTTCAAATCTGCAACAATCTGAGCTAAAACCTCTGTTTGAGCTGATTTTGGAATAGGCGTAATGTTTTCATCGCTCAATGTTGCATCAAGTTTTAGCGGTACATCTCCAAATGTTCTGGCAAGATAGAAATACATCAAAGCCCTGATCGTTAATGCCTCGCTAAGGTAATTATCAAGCTGAACCTGTGTAAAAGTATTATCAGTAGCCAAAACCTCAGGAGCTTTTTCAATAACTGTATTACAGAAATTGATTGTACGGTAAAATGGTCTCCAGTTGGCATTTACATTTGCAGCCTGAATATTAACATTCACCAATTCTATATCATGATTGCTGGTAAAGGTAGCCGGCGACACATTATCAGCCCGGCCTTCGCCCCACACAAAAAACAACTCCGCCATAGATGGAATATAACCATCTCTTCCATATGTGCCAGAAGAAGATTCCATCATTGAGGAATAAACACCAACCACGGCAGCAGCAACCTGTTCTTTCGTCTTCCAGAACTCCTCTTTCACTATACCATCCTGCGGTTTCAGATCAAGCCATTTTTTGCAACTGGCAGTTCCAAGAACAAGTGCCGCTATAAAGAAATATATTAGTCCTTTTTTCATGATAGTTATTTTAAATCATTAAAACCCTGCTACTATGCCAAGTGTAATTGTTTTAGCCGGTGGTGTCATTGAATAATCGTAAGATATCCTGAATGGGTCAGCTCCCCGGAATGATACTTCCGGGTCCTGTCCGAGGTATTTTGTGAATGTCACCAGGTTTTCAGCAGTTACATAAGCACTGAGTGTTTTCATTTTTAACTTGGATAAAACTTTCTTGCTGAAAGTATAACGGGCCGTAACTGTGCGGAAACGGATGTAAGAAGCATCTTCCACATACCTGTCACTTCCCAGCCAGTTATATCCGCCATTTATTAATGCACGGGGCATATCTGTTACATCACCTTCTTTCCGCCACCTGCGCAAAACAGCTGTACTCTGGTTATCGAAATAATACATATTGGAAGTACTCATTTTGGTACCGTTTACAACATCATAATCCCAGCGGAAGCTGAAGAAGGTAGATATTTTCAGGTTCTTCCATGTTACAGATGGGCCAAAGCCACCCGAAAGTTTAGGATTACTGTTGCCCAGGTACACAACATCCATATAATTGATATTGCCATCATGATTCACATCCTCATACATTGCATCACCTGGCTGGAAAGTATAATCAACTGTTGGATAGCTGAACCGCATATAAACTACCTGTCCGTTAGGCCCAATAATTGGCTTTCCATTGGCACCAGTGGCAATTGTCGATTCTCTGTCCTTATACACACCTTTATACTTAAACCCATAAAAAGAACCAAATGGATTATTCGTTTGCAACAAACGTAAATACTCGCCGTTCTTGGTTACATCACCCTTGCTGTTAGGGTAATATTCAGATATCTCACGGATAATATTCTCATTACCGGAAATGTTGAAATCAAAACTGATAGTCAGATTTTTCTTCTTGTAAGGTTGTGTCCAGGCG
The DNA here is from genome assembly GCA_937858715.1 of uncultured Chitinophagaceae bacterium. GTDB lineage: Bacteria > Bacteroidota > Bacteroidia > Chitinophagales > Chitinophagaceae > JJ008. The sequence continues at coordinate 57,388 of CALLZY010000151.1, forward strand.
GCAATTTCCCATCCCTGGTTATCCATCGTACCCACATTCATGAAAAGTGAATTATAGCCAGTGTATGAGGATATTTGTAATCCGTCAAAGAACAGATCCTTTGTTCTGTTGCGGTAAATTTCAGCATCAATGCGGAACCTGCCTTTATACATACTCAGGTTCGCACCGATATTAAGACCATGAAGTGTTTGCCACTTAAGGTTCTTCAGCTCCATTCTTGAAGGAATAACACCAGCCTGTCCTAAGTATGAGAAATCGTATGTAGAATAAGTATTGTAGAACAGGTAGTCATACCTCGGTGCCTCACCAGCTATACCATAGCTTGCCCTGAAACTTAAATCGTCAATTTTAGTGTACTTTTTCATGAAAGCCTCTTGCGATATTCTCCACCTTACAGATACTGAAGGGAAAAGACCATACCGGTAATTGGGGCCAAACCTTGAGTTTCCATCACCCCTTACCGTAGCATTAATCAGGTATTTGTCGTTATATCCATATTGGAAGCTTGCTATAGCGCCAACTGATCTTGTTTGCGATGTACCGGAAACAGCCCGGAGTTCAGAATTTTGTGTACGGGAAGGAATAGAAGGATCAACCAGCAATGAAGATGCAGTATTAGATGTCATCAGTTCCTGGTAAACCACTTTGTAATCATTTGTAATCAACTTCAAGAAAGATATAACTGAATGCTTGTCATTCTTAAACTGAGGAGTGTATATCAATGTTGATTGAGTGGAAACATTGAAAGCATCTATATCTCCGTCATAAGCCCTGTTAACCACCGTTTCAGTATTAGGACGGCCTGTTGCAATCTGGGGGAGGAAGCTTTTATTCTTTGTATTATTAATATCAAACTGAATATCAAAAGTAGCTTTCAGCACCCGTTTTACTATATCATAATCCACCTGGAACCTTGGTACAACCCTGTTCCCTAAAACGGAATATTTAGCTTTCTCAGCCATGGCTACCGGATTATAAATCCTGCTATACTGCCCCTGAACGTTATTGGCCGGTGAGAAATAATTGGTGGTAAGGTTCCCTAACTCGTCATATTCAAATACACTCATGTTAGGCATCTTGATATAAGCCATTCCTCTTATGGATGATTCAGAACCCACATAGTTTCTTTCCTGGTTTGTATTGGTAAATGCAACACTGGTAAAAAACTTTATCTTTTCAGATACGTTGTAATCCAGGTTAATACGGGCATTAAGCCTTCGCAAAGAGGTACCCAGGGTAATACCTGTCTGATCAAAGAAGCCAACGGAAGTAAAGTATTTTGCTTTTTCGCCTCCGCCGGTCAGGCTCACCGTATGATCCTGAAGTTTACCCGTTCTTGAAATTGCATCAATCCAGTTGGTATTATTGCTGTAATTATAATACCAGTAAGGATCGTTGGGGTCATAGTTAAATTCACGGACAGATGTTGAATTCAGCGGCGTACCAGTCCTGTTCATAAATGCTTCTGGTATAAATGTTGAGTACTGGTCTCCATTCAGCAACGGCAAAGCCTTAGGAACAAGTGATGCCGATCCTTTAAAAGTATAGTTGATTGTGGGTTTACTTACGGCACCCCTTTTTGTAGTAATGACAAGAACACCATTTGCTGCCCTTGAACCCCAAACGGCAGTTGCTGCAGCATCTTTCAGAACAGTAATATCCCTTATATCTGCCGGAGATATATTTAACAGTTGTGCATATCCTTGCTCATCGGCAGTACCGAAATTAAAATCGCTGGGTATTTCTGTTTCGATGGGCATTCCATCCAAAACTATCAGGGGAATACCAGTAGAGTTGATAGAAGAAACCCCACGGATACGAATGTTCATTGCAGCACCGGGGTCGCCGCTGGTTGCTGTAATATCAACACCACTCAAACGTCCCTGCAATGCCTGGTCTATACTGGCAGCCTGCATTTCCTCCAGTTCTTTTGCATTAATCCTGGAAACCGCCGTAGTTACGTTTTTCTCAGAAATATTAACCATACCATTTGAAGACTGAGGCCTGGAAATAATCACAACCTCGCCCAAATCTGTATGCTGCTCTTCCAAAGCAAAATTCAGTTCGGTTTTATTACTTATCGCAACGGTTACGGTTTTATATCCTATTATGGAAACAGATACCCGGTTTTTGGGGTTTACATTCTTTAGAATGAAGTTGCCTTCAATATCAGTTGATGTTCCGGTAACAATCCGGTTATCGGCATCAAGAACTGAAATTGATGCACCTTGAATGGCTTTACCTTTCTTATCAACGACTGTGCCCTTAATAATTACCTGTGCAGACAAAGCCAGACTAACAGCCACGAAAAAGAAAGTAACCGCACATTTCTTTAAAAGATTATTCCACATACATTATAGGTTTGAGTATATGATTAATTTCTCCTCAAATAGTTATCAATAAGATGTATCGTACAGCGGTTGCTCAGGTTATTACTGCTGCCAGTAACCACATTCGCTGTCCTGTTCATCATATCTGTTACTACCATATTATTGGGAACAGTATTGTTTACAAAGATGTTCGATGGATCACCATTAGAGAATTTGAATATAGCTTCAAACGAGCCGCTCTCCTGCCCGTCAGTAGCTACATTTTTCTTATTCAGAATATGGTAATGTATAAAGTTGTTAACCTTATCCTTATCCGCAAGTGCTGTTGGGTTAAAGTTGGGTGTTGAACCGGTTCCTGGCAGAAAACCTGCCGTCACTGCTGCAGTAATTGCTGCGTTGTTTGGTGCAAAAATGGTATAGAACGACCCGGATGCCACCTGCTGTATTTCGCCTGTTGTAAAATTATAAATACTTGAATAGCGTAAGTATTGCCAGAAATAATTAAACTGTGAGGTCGTGGGTGTTCCAAGAGCCTCCATATGTTTTCCAACAGTTTTCTCACTAAACTCAAGTATGCGGTTAAGATAATATACAGTTCCGTTCTTAGCAGTTTTAACACTGTCAACAACAGCCATTGTGCCTGCATCGGAGTTGCCGGGAGCCACTACCGTATTACTGCCATACCTTAAAAATTCGCCAGAGTATGTCATTGCCACACCAGAAGAAACAAGGCTGTTAATATCTCTGCCCGGTACAACATGCATATTCAGTATCCGCTGTAACCGGACTAATGCTGAAGAACCTGTGAGCTGAGTACCGCCGCCTGGCGGAATATAACGCCACTGCTCATTTACATTATTACTAACTGTCGGATCCGCAAAATAACCTGCTGCATTAAGGGCCGCATTACTGATTAGGAACAAAGTATATTTTTGACGGATGTTAGAAATCTGAAATTTTAAATCAAGATTTAACAAACTTGTCATCATAGAGTAATTGGGATTCAGGTAAGCCTTTCCATAAACACTGCTAAATACGTTCGCTTCCTGCACTTTGTTCGTTCCATAAAAGACCCCATTGCTTAAAACCTTCTTATCTGTAACGTTTGCCGCCGCATCAAACCTTGCCTCCTCTCCCAATGAATTAAAAGTAGTGGCAAATTTGCTGGGCCAAACTACTGTGCGCCACATATGGGCATTTACGAAATCATAAATCACATTAATTGGCAAAGACTCTAAAGTGGGGTAATGCTTTAATAGCACCGTATCAATATAACTGCGGAGAGTGGCATTATCAGGTACAAACATGGTATAAGTATCCGATTGCCCGTCATTGTCCTGTAATTTCAGAAAATTCTCATTGTTAGGAGAAAAAGCAAGGCTGGCATTAAAAACTTTTGTATAAACATTCTTAGCCACTCCATTTACAAGAAAGTAATTCTGTGTTGCCGTAGCATTTAATACATACTGAACTAAAAATTTATCAAAAAGCTTCTTAAACTCACTGTAATTGGGATTACTGCTGATGTATTCATCCAGGCTGGGCAACACAGTAATCACTTTGTTAACAATATGTATAACGCCATTCTCTGCAGGTATATCTTTTTCAACGACCTGCGCATCCGCCACATTGAAACCTGAATAGCTTGATCCAGGATAGAAATAAGTATAATCAGCCGCAGTCAACGCCTTTCCGGTCATATAGTTTGTTTCGAAAATCGGGATGTACTTATTATTATTATCAGCAATTACATAATACTGGGCTCCGTTATTGTTTCTGTTGGAAGCAATGGCTTTAATATCTGCCCCCGATGTGTCTTTGGCATCATAAACTCCGGTATAATTAGCTGTGCGCCGCTTAAAAGCTACATTCTCAATCCAGCCTGTGTTACTTTGATAATCTGATATCCTTTCCTGTTTAAAAGCATTATAAACTAATGCATAGGTAACAAGTTTTCTGCAAGCTTCCTCACTAAGAGCCCCTATACCACTAATGTTGTTTGCAGCAAAGTATACCTGAAACGCAGAATCATGTGGTGCAAAAACTGTCCAGTAACCTGCTCCGCTCAATGTGGACTTGTACCCGGCCTTATCTGCTGCGGCCAGAAAATGCTTAAAGTTTCCCTTTGCTTCTAATACCTGATAGATACCCGGCTCCAGGGTATCCGGACGACCATAGTAATCATCAAGTGCTTTTTTCCGGCATTGCACCATCGTAATCGCAGTTACCAGTAACAGAATCAGCTTTATTGTATTCCTGTACATATGGTTAAGTGTTTATAATTCTTTTTAAAAACAAAAAACCGGCAAAAGCATTTGCTTTTCCGGTTAACTCAGAAATATCTTTTTTTGGCCAGCAATAATCTTCGTAAACAACATAGCAATCGGTTAAGCAGTCAGTAGAAATTGAACCTGTACTTTCGAATGGCAAAACTCACTCTCAATTTCAGGTCTAAGTAACTAAGCAATCATTAACTAACTATCCTGCGGCATCCTGCGAATAGAATAATTCTGAAATTCTTACTTAGCTTTTTAAAAGTAATATTCAGGAAAATCGAAGCCTATGATATGCAGCACTTTATTTACGCAATCGTTCCCGAAAATATACCTTCTCCAACCCCTTAAAAAACAAAAGACCGGAGAACCGGTCTGATGTTTCTTATGATTGCTACTCAACGACTAATATCCCGGATTCTGATAAGCAGCCATTTGTGCGGCTGTCATCGGCTGTCCGTTAATTTTTTGGGCTATCATTTGCAGGTATGGAATTGGTCTTAATTTATGATACTGGGCAAACGAACCTGTAATGTCAGGATTAAACAATTTGGTCCTGTCGAATAAAGTTTCTGTCCGCACCAGGTCTTCCCAGCGATAAAACTCACCACACAATTCCCTTGTTCTTTCGTTCAGCATAAAATGAATAAACCTGTCTGCTGTTGAAGTTACTGTGGCAGGATATAACTCACTTGGGGCATTTGTGGTAAACAATACATCTGTTGCCAGGTTAGCTGTTTCAGTATTTGCCAAAGTATTCGGGCCACCCATAAATTGCCATATCTGCGGACTACGGCTTTCGTTCACTTTATAAGCTGCCCTTCTTCTCAGAATGTTTACATAGTTAAGTGCATTTACATAATCACCCTTGCGGCCGTATGCTTCTGCCATCATCAGATATGCATCGGCTAACCTTACAAAGGCTCCCTGCCTGATGCCCCTGGCCTCGTTATTCGTTATAGTCAAACGGATAGGATCAGAGAATTTACACATGGTTAAATACTTGTTTCCGGTATAGTCCGTAGAAACAGGTCCTCCAACCGTTGTTTGTTTATACCTGGCAAACACTGCATAGAATCTCATTGCACTGATAGTTGAGGTAAGCAACGGCATATTGACAGGATTCACAATGTAAATAGCGGCTGTATCTCCAATTCCCACCCTTGGTTTACCGGCTAAACTCGGGTTTGCCGGATATGGATTGGGATATGCCGGCAATCCTGTATTGCTGGCAACATTCCGGTAAAAAGCGGTTTGGAATGTTTTAAAGAATCTTGAATCATTGATTTTATCAAAAATATCAATAGTATAATCCGTTGGCCTTAACCTTCTGAATGGACGTCCATTAAAGAAATCTCTTGTCATACCAGGTATCCCTGCATCATAAGCAGACGGATAATACATGTGGGTTGTATTATTCAGGCCAGCCAATGCAAGGTTGGAACTGAATTGCGCAGCGAACACAATTTCATTGCTTGCGTTGTTGGCATCAATTTTTGCCTTGCTGCTTAACGGCGCACTTCCGTTTTCGCCTAACAGTGGGATTGAGCCGTCCGGATAAGCCGCATCAAACAGCTTTCCATAATCAGCCTCAAGTGCATGTCCGCTGAAACGTATCAAAGAATCGGCATACACAATCACACTGTCCATATCAGTTGGCTTCTGCCCCCTTGCATCAGTTACGGCACTGCCCCTTGTAAAATAAGCCTTTGCTAGAAAATGATGTACCATCGCCTTAGTGGCCCGGCCCCTGTCGGCAGTTGGATAACGCCAGGGTAAATACGGACTGGCCGCTTTCAAATCACCGATTACCTGAGAATATACTTCTGCAATTGTAGCCCTGGGAAACTCGTACTGAGGCTCATCAGGTACAGAAGTAACCAATGGCACTCCACCCAGCTGCTGAACAAGCTGGAAATAATACAAGCCCCTGAGTGCCCGCAATTCTGCAATACGAATATCCTTTTTGGCCTGGGTACCCAATGTAGATGAGGACGGGTTATTATATGCAGCTATCAGTTGCATTCCCTGGTTACATCTTCTTATACCCGCATAGTTATTCTTCCAGAAATCGTTTACAAAAGCATCGTTTGCATTCAGGTTTGCGTCATAGTCATTATACCGTACATTATTAAACTGGTCTCCCTCCCGGAATTCATCAGTACCAAAATTATACATACAGTAAGACTGCTCGCCCATAAACTTCCATTGTAATGGTGCGTATGCAGACTTTACCAGATCCTCAAGACCAGCATCTGTTTTATAGTAATCTTCATTAAGAGTTGTCACCAGTTCTTCCTTAATGAATTTTTTACAGGATACAACAGCCAGTAAAAACATACCCGCTGTAATCCATATTATTGTTCTCAAATTCTTTTTCATATAATTCGTTTGAATGTTAGCAAGTTTGTTTATTATAAATCCATTTTTACACCAAACACATAACTTCTGTAACTGTAAGATGTTGGGCCTACCTGGTTAGTGGTGGTGCTTGGAAACTCCCTGTACGGTGCTGTTTCAGGATCATAGTCCTTATCGGCTGAATGGATTAAAATCGGGTTTACTGCACTGAAATAAACAGAGAAATTATTCACAAAAACCTTGCTTGTTAATTTCCTTGGGACCCTGTATGTAAGTGTAATGTTTTTAACCCTTGCAAAAGTTGCATCCCTGTATGTTAACGCTTCCCAGTTCAGGGGAATATCGCTTGTCTGGGTTGGTTGCTGGTAGTCATTGCTTGGATTTGATGGTGTCCAGTAATTCACTTTATTGCTCTGGTACCTTCCTACCAGACCCGGACGTGGCACACGGTACATACCGCCCACTCTGAAATAAACGAGGAAGTTCAGGTCAAAATTTTTGTATGTAAGTGTATTACCAAAGCTTGCTATAAAGTCTGGGTTATGAGAGCCCAGCACAATCCTGTCGGCCTGACTATAGGCAGTATCGCCATTTGCATCCTTTATCCTGATGCGTCCGGGTTGAAAAGCAACGTTTGTCTTATTACCAGCTTTTTTCCAGTAGTATTCATACAATATCCCGCCTTTTGCAGTATCTGAATACTGGAATATCCCTTCTTTGTCAAATCCCCAGTACACTTGCAGTGGCTGGCCAAGTATCCAGATGTTTGCCATGTTATTGTTGCCGCTTCCGTCGATATCAACAATCTTTTCTTTATTTGCCGAGAACATGAAATCGCTGCTCCAGCTGAAATCACCTTTCTTCATGTTTTCTGTATGCAGCATCAGTTCAACTCCATTATTAGATACTTTACCAAGGTTGAAATACACATACTCTACACCATTGGCCCCGGGTATAGACATTTTCTGTAACTGATCAGTGGTATTCGATTTATAAAGATCAATGGTAGCTGTGATGCGGTTTTTCAGCATGCTGAATTCAATCCCCACATTCGTTGTTGTGGTTTTTTCCCAGGTAAGTTCAGGTGTTCTGAATGTTTGCGGTGCCGAACCAATTGCTGCCACTCCGTTGCCCCAGTTATAATTGGTAAAACCTAATGGGCCATTTGTCTGGTATGGATCAATAGATGCATTACCTACACGACCCCAGCCCATCCTGATTTTTGCGCTATTGAAAATTGACTGTTTATTGAAGAAGCTTTCCCTGTCAACCTGCCATGCAACAGAAACTGAAGGGAACCATGCACCTTTATTTCCTTCGGACAAAACTGATGAATTATCATACCGGTTACTTAAAGTAAGCATGTATTTGTTTTTATACCCATACTCAGCACGGCCCATATAAGAAAGATATTGGGAGGCCGAATAGGTGCCTTCTCCAGTAACTAATGCATCAGTATTCCTGTTCAGGGAAAACCATTTTTGTTCTTCAAAAATCAGGTTGCTGGCTGACATCGTAAGTGATGTAGCCCGGTTCAGGCTCTGCATTTCGTGCAGCAATGTCACATTAAGCGAATGATCTGATTTTATCCGGGTATTATAAGTTAACATATTGTCGAACACCCATGAAGATGAGGTGTTGACTGTTTGCGAGGCTGTTGCCGGGCTGAGTAACCGAATAGATGATTTAGCTCCATTGAATGTTCCCCTTGTAGAGTTGCGGGAGTCAAGGCCAAACATACTCCTGTACTTCAGCCCTTTTAATAAAGTGATCTCACCAAAGATGTTACCGAACACACGGTTTACTTTAGTTTCATCAAATACTGTGTTACGGTCGTTTATAGCGTTTCTTATCTGTGCATCAGCATTTGGATACAATATCCAGTTGCCTGCTGTATCAAATGGAACTGTCAATGGTATCATACCCGAAGCATTGGCGTATGAACTGGTGCTGGTATTTGAAATGCTATGAATATAATTAATACTGGTACCAAAGTTTAAGAACTTAGCTGGTTTGAAGTCAACCGAATTGCCAACTGAATACCGGGTGTAATCCTGGGCGTATTCAATCCCCTTTTGTTTAAAATATCCCGCACTAAAGGACGATTTGATTTTTTCTGAACCACCGGTTACAGAAATGCTGTGATTATCAGTAACTCCATGACGCAGCCCTACTTCATTCTGCCAGTCAAAACTCTTTACTTTAGAAGGATCATACATATCCACACTGTCTATTTGTGTAGTAATCCCCAAGCTGGTCATCAATGCCCTTTCTTCTGGAGTAGTTGCCCTCTTTTTGGCAATAAATGTACCAATACCTGTACCTGTTGGATTATACACTTCCCATGTATAAGCATCCTTTATGGCATTCCACTGATCTAGACTGCCAAACCTTGTCCAGAATAGGGCAATATCATTTATTGCCCTTGGAAAATAATATAACGGTGACGTTGAAGAAGCATTTCCTCCTAAAACCCAGGATCCGTTTGTTTGCTTGGCTGTATATTGCTTATCAGCAAAAAAAGCCTGCCTCCATGAATCTGCAATTTCCGCACCATTAAATATGGGCAATTGCCTGATAATTGTCTCCACAGATTTTGAGCCGCTATAATTAACCGAAATTTTTCCAGCCTTTCCTTTCCTGGTAGTAATCTGCACAACACCATTTGCTCCACGTACGCCATATATAGCTGTTGCTGATGCGTCTTTCAGGATATCAATTGACTCAATATCTGCCGGGTTCATATCATCAACAGTATAGCTTACAGGGAAACCGTCAACTACATACAAAGGCTCATTTGAAGCTGTTAATGAGCGGTTACCCCTGATACGGATTGTACTTCCGGAACCGGGACGAAATGTATTGGGTGTAGCCACAACACCAGCTAACCGGCCTTGCATAGCCTGAGTCAGGTTTGTTGTAGCAACAGTCCTGAGGTTTTCTCCTGAGATAGAAGTTGTAGCTCCTGTTACCTCCACCCTTTTACGGGTTCCGTAACCAACTACTACCACATCCTGCAAAGAAGAAGTAACATTAATCAGGGTAACATTCAGTTGGCTTCTCCCGTTTAAAGGGATTTCCTGTTCTGAATATCCTACTGAACTGAATAACAGAACCACATTTCCTGATGGAACCATCAGATCAAAGGTTCCGTCTGCTTTAGTGGCAGTTCCGGTTGTTGTTCCTTTGAGCTGTACAGTGACCCCCTGAATTGGTTTACTGCTTTCATCCAGTACAGTACCAGTTATCTTAAAATTGTTTTGAGAAAATAAAGCGAATGGAAACGATAGCAGCAGTGCACAAAATAGCACATACCTGCTTAGTGCAGTTTTTGATTTCATATGCAGCAATTAGTTTTAGTTAACTAAAAGTATCATGTTTGAAGGGGGGGGCATCATGCACTATCCTGAAATCAGCCATTTATTTACGCAATCGTTCCCGGAACTTCCGAAATCAAAAATTGAATAATTCTTTCTTACGCTAGTTATGGCAAATAAAAAACTTCTGGCAGCGGAACCGAAACCGGAGAGTTATCTTCATTTGATTCCATAATGTCTTTCATATAAGCCCACCATTTTTTCATTACAGGCTGTTGGGGCAACAAATCCATTTTTGCCGGGTCTTGAATTGTCAGTACCCCGAAAAGAAAGCCAGTTTCCTCCTCAAGAAAAATAGAATAATCGCTGATGCCATTTTCTTTTAATAGTGCCGACAGTTCTGGCCAGATTTCGTCATGCCGTTTTTTGTATTCGGCTTCCTGTCCTTTAAATAATCTCATCTTAAATGCAAGTCGTTTCATATAGCAATGTTTTGAGCAGGAAATTATTAATCAGCAGCCTTTAACTGTCACGGCCTGTCTGCCGGTTGTTCAAAAATCGTTTTCAGGGTTTGGGTTTATTGTTTCAATTTTATACTTCCTAATTAACAACAAACTTCTTGTCAAATGAAACGTATAGCAACTCTTCTTTGTGTTTACTTCACAATTATCACTGGCATTCATTCTCAAACTGCTGTATTAGTTGATGGCAATAATCCATCTTCCACAATCAGCCGCCATATCTATGGACATTTTTCTGAGCACCTTGGCCGTTGTATTTACGATGGCTTTTGGGTGGACGATGCATTAGATGTGGAGAAGAAAGACCGCATAAGAATGGACATCGTTGAAGCCCTCAAAAAAATTAAAGTGCCTAATCTTCGCTGGCCCGGTGGTTGTTTTGCAGATGAATACCATTGGAGAGATGGTATTGGTCCAAGAAAAGAAAGGCCATATATGGTAAATACCAACTGGGGAGGCGTATCAGAAGATAACAGTTTTGGCACACATGAATTCCTTGAGCTATGCAGCCTCATTAACTGCGAACCATATGTTGCCGGAAACGTAGGCAGTGGCACCGTGGAAGAAATGGCAAAATGGGTGGAATACATGAACTCAGATGCCAAAAGCACAATGACAGATTTAAGAAAACAGAACGGCCGTGAAGAACCATGGAGAGTGAAATACTGGGGCGTTGGCAACGAAAGCTGGGGATGCGGAGGCAATATGACACCTGATTTTTACGCCGACCTCTATAAACGTTATGCCACTTACGCCAGGAATTATAAAGATGCCAGGCTGCTGAAAATAGCCAGTGGAGCTAATTCATCTGACTATAATTGGACAGAAACACTGATGAAAAAAATAAATCCCGGAATGATGTGGGGACTCACCTTACACCACTACACCATACCTACAGGCAGCTGGGGCAAGAAGGGCTCCGCAACCAGCTTTGATGAAAAAGAATATTTCAACACCATGAAGAACTGCCTGTTTATGGATGAACTGGTAACAAAACACTCCACAATCATGGACCGGTACGATCCTGCAAAGAGAGTAGCATTAGTTGTGGATGAATGGGGCATTTGGACAGATGTGGAACCCGGAACAAATCCAGGTTTCCTGTATCAACAAAACAGTTTAAGAGATGCATTGGTTGCAGGAACCACTTTAAACATCTTCAATAATCACAGCGACAGGGTCAGGATGGCAAACCTGGCACAGACAATTAATGTACTGCAGGCACTTATCCTCACAAAAGGAAAACAAATGCTGCTCACTCCTACCTACCATGTGTTTGACATGTATAAAGTGCATATGGATGCTCAAAAACTGAATCTTAGTTTCACCTCTCCTGACTATAGCATTGATGACAAAAAGCTTCCGGCAGTTAATATTTCGGCTTCAAAAGACTCAGCCGGAACAATACATATTACACTCGTAAATATTGACCTCAATAAGAAGATTTCTCTTCGTACAATTTTGAGCGGTATCAACTGGAGTAAAGTGGAAGGCCAGGTGCTTACTTCAAAAAACCTTACTGATATCAATTCATTTGAGAAACCCAATAACATCACCATTGCATCTTTTGCAGGGGCAAAAAAGGAAAACAACGAACTGATAGTAGATCTCCCGGCAAAATCAGTAGTGATGCTAACCATAAAATAGATAAAATGTCATTATCGGCATCCTGCAAGAAAGCGGTTTTTATATCCGCAATACTGTTATGCACTGTTGTTTCCACTGCCCAGCAAATCTCCCTCGCCGGCAAATGGCAATTTGCAATTGACAAAGAGAACAAAGGAATTGAAGAGAAATGGTTCAGCAAAAAACTGCAGGATGAAATTTTACTGCCCGGTTCAATGGCAGAAAATAAAAAAGGCGATGATGTAACACTGCATACAAAATGGACTGCAAGTATTTACGACAGTTCATTTTTCTTTCGTCCTTCATTAGCAAAATACAGAACAGCAGATAATTTAAAAATCCCTTTCTGGCTTACGCCGTCTAAATATTATGTTGGCGCAGCATGGTATCAGAAAGAAATCATTATTCCTTCAGCATGGAAGAATAAAAATATCCGGTTCTTTTTTGAACGGGTGCACACCAAATCAACAGTGTGGATTGATGGAAGCGAATTGGGCAAATGCAATTCACTGTCAACGCCGCATGAATTCAGTTTAAAAAATATTTCACCAGGAAAACATACCATCACCTTACGAATTGACAACAGCATTAAAGACATGAATGTGGGCCCCGACTCACACAGTGTTGCAGACCATACACAAGGCAACTGGAACGGTATTACTGGAAAAATGTTTGCAGAAGTTTTGCCTGATGTGCAAATTACAAATGTGCAAATCTATCCCGATGTTAAAAACAAATCGGCAGTTGCAAAATTCTCATTTCTAAACTCAACCAGAACTGATCAAAAAATTCTTATTCAGCTTTCAGCAAAAAGTTTCAACAGTAGCAGACAACATCAAACAAATAAAATCACAAAATCATTTCTCATCAAAGCAAACGACTCCTCTTTAATTGAAATGATTTTACCAATGGGAAATACGGTGTTGCTTTGGGATGAATTTGATCCGGCTCTCTATCACTTATCAGCAACCATTCGTGTTAAAAATCAAAAACAAACAATCACACAGCAATTTGCAATGCGAAAGTTTGGCATCAGGGGAACACAGTTTACGATTAATGACCGTCCGGTTTTTTTAAGAGGCGATTTAAACAACTGTGAATTTCCATTGACTGGTTATCCATCTATGAACGAAAAGGATTGGTTAAGAATTTTCAGCATAGCAAAAGCTCATGGATTAAATCACATGCGGTTTCATTCCTGGTGTCCACCTGAAGCTGCATTCATTGCTGCTGACAAAACAGGATTTTATCTGCAACCCGAAGCTCCCACATGGCCCAACCACGGCACATCACTCGGCGATGGAAGATTTATTGATCAGTATATTTATGATGAAACAAACAGAATGCAGCATTACTATGGCAATTATGCATCATTCTGCATGCTTGCAGCAGGCAATGAACCTGCGGGAAAAAACCAGGCTGCTTATTTAACTGATTTCATCAATTACTGGAAAGCAAAAGATAACCGGCGGGTTTATACCGGTGCATCAGTTGCCATGAGCTGGCCACTTGTTCCTGCCAATGAATACATGATTAAATCCGGTGCAAGAGGTTTGCGATGGAACACAACACAGCCTGAAATTGACTCAGGCTATTATGCTGCCATTAAAAACTTTTCAGTTCCGTATGTAACACATGAAATGGGACAATGGTGTGTGTATCCGGACTTTGATGAAATAAAAAAATACACAGGTGTTTACAAAGCAAAAAATTTTGAACTGTTTCGTGATAATCTTTCCGAACATGGAATGTTGCAGCAGGCAAAAGATTTTATGATGGCTTCAGGCAAACTGCAGGCTTTGTGCTATAAAGCCGAAATAGAAAAGAATTTTCTAACAAATGGATTAGCAGGTTTTCAATTGCTTGGTCTGCAGGATTTCCCCGGTCAGGGAACCGCCCTGGTAGGTTTGCTTGATGTGTTCTGGGACAGCAAACCGTATTTCTCAGCCAATGAATTTAAACGCTTCTGCAACAGCACTGTTCCACTCATCCGCATGAAAAAATTTGTGTACACCAATACAGAAACTCTTGAAGCTGGTGTGGAAATTTTTCATGCCGGAAAAACAACACTTACCAATGCAATTGTTGAATGGAACATTACTGATAAAAAAAACAGCACTCTGCAAAAGGGTGTTTTTTTTGCTAACAATTTTGAAGTTGGTTCAGCACAAGCAGCAGGAAAAATTACGTTTCCGCTCAACAGTATTTTAAAGGCGGGACAATACAACCTCGAAATAAAAATCAGGAATACAGACTATGCAAACGATTGGAATTTCTGGGTTTATCCTGCACAGAATGAATCAATCAACAGCAATGAAATTTATTTCTGCAATGAATTAGATGCAAAAGCGGAAAACATTTTGCAACGTGGAGGAAAGGTTTACCTGAATGCATTTGGCAAAGTGGTGAAAGGCAAAGAAATAGTAATGAACTTCACCCCTGTATTCTGGAATACATCCTGGTTTAAAATGAGGCCGCCACATGTAACAGGCATGCTGTTGCAAAACAATCACCCGGTTTTTGAAAACTTTCCAACATCGTATCATACCGATTATCAATGGTGGAGCATTGGGCAAACGGCACAGGTCATGCACCTGGAAGATTTTCCAAAAAACTTCACTCCTCTTGCCCAGCCCATTGACACATGGTTTATGAACCGCAGGCTTGGAATGTTATTTGAAGCAAATACCGGTAATGGAAAAATCATTGTTTGCAGCGCAAATCTCAGCGACACATCTTCTTATCCTGCAACAAGACAATTGTTTTACAGTATAAAAAAATATATGCTGTCGGAAAAATTTGCACCCAAAGAAACAGTTGAACTTTCGTTGATAAAAGACCTGTTCGTTTCACCTTCAAAAGAAACATGGGACAGTTTTACAAAGGACAGCCCTGACGAACTGAAGCCCATTAAAAACAAACAAAACTGATGAAGAATTTTTTATTGCTGATATGTTTCAGCAGCAGTTGTTTTATTGCTGCAGCCCAACAACGATATTTTACAGATGCTTCAAAAGGAATCCCCGCTATCATTGAAGGTCATTTAAAATTCGGAACAAATTACAATCAGAAAGGCGACACTATTTCTGCTAACAGTCTGTACTTCATCAAAAACAACAAGCCCTGGTTTCCGGCAATGGGTGAATTTCATTTTTCCCGTTTTCCAAAACAATTATGGGAAGAGAGTATTTTAAAAATGAAAGCAGCAGGAATTGATGTGATTGCCACATACGTTTTCTGGATTCATCATGAAGAAACAGAAGGCAACTGGAACTGGGAAAATAACAATGATTTAAACTACTTCGCTTCTCTGTGCAAAAAGCACAATGTGTTTTTGTTTTTGAGGATTGGCCCCTGGTGCCACGGCGAAGTAAGGAACGGCGGCTTTCCTGACTGGCTGTTGCAAAAAACAAAAACAAGACGGAATGATTCTGCTTATCTGCATTATGTCTCAGTATTATACAAACAGATTCATGAACAGGTAAAGGATTTTTATTTTAAAAACAACGGAACAATCATCGGCACACAAATCGAAAATGAATTCCGCTTCAACAATGCAGCAGGTTTAACACACATGCTCACTTTGAAAAAACTGGCAGTTGATGCAGGCATTGATCTTCCCTATTATACAGCAACAGGATGGCCCGGCAGCAATCTGAAACAAAAAGAACTGATTCCCGTGTGGGGCAGTTATCCTGAAGCGCCGTGGGATAAACGCACAACAGAACTTCCTTTATCAGATAACTACAGATTTGATTCATTGCGAAATGATAACAGCATCGGCAATGATTTAATTACATACTCTGCCAGCGACACTGCAAATTTCAAAGGTTATTTATACCCGTATGCAACTGCAGAAATGGGTGGCGGAAATCAGATCACTTATCACCGCAGACCTGTTATTACTGCCGGTGATGTAACTGCACTTGCGTACGTAAAAACCGGCGCCGGAGCTAACCTGATGGGCTACTATATGTTTCATGGCGGTACAAATCCTTTGGGGAAATTATCAACCATGCAGGAAAGCAAGGCAACTAAATATCCAAACGATTATGCCATTATCAATTACGATTTTCAATCGCCGTTGGGTCAGTGGGGACAGGTACAACCATCTTACCGCCCGTATAAACTATTTCATCTGTTTTTAAATGATTTCGGTGAAAAGCTTGCGGCAACAACCGCTTTCTTCCCGGATGAAAAACAAAAAAGCAACGCCGACAGTTCAACACTTCGCTGGGCTGTCCGTTCAAACGGAAACAGCGGATTTGTCTTCATCAGTAACTACCAGCGAAAAGTGAACATGCAAACAATCAATAATGTACAGTTCCGCATCAGGTTAAAAAGTAATGAACTTATTTTCCCCGCAAAAGAAATATCTGTTCCGCAAAATACGCAGGCTGTTTTTCCTTTTAATCTGTTAATTAATAATGTACTGCTGCGCTATGCAACTGTGCAGCCGCTTTGCATTTTGCAAAACATCATTCCCACTTATGTTTTTTTTGCACACGATGGAATAAAAGCTGAATATGTTTTTAATACCGCAGAAATAAAAACAATCAGGCCACTCAGCAATTCAGTTGCAATAAAAAAAGGCACGGATATAATTGCAGCTATTCTTCAGCCTGGCATAAACTGCATGTTTGAAATTGAAAATGCAAACGGAGAAAAAATAAACATGATTACTCTTTCGCATGAAGAAGCTCTGGATAGCTGGAAAACAAAACTGAATGGACAGGATTACCTGGTCATCACTTCTGCTGAATGCAGGGTGAATGACAATAAAATCATTCTTGCCAATTACAATGAAAACAACTTCAGTTTTACTGTGTATCCTGTATTGAAAGGACTGATTTCTTCATCCAGAGAAAAACTCAGTTATGCTGCAAAAGGAAATACAGCTTATTACAGTACTATACTTCCGGCGGTAAAATGGAAAGCTGATTTAACTGCTGTAAACGGAGAATCACTTCCGGCTGCAAACCTCCCCGATTCCATTATTTCAATGCCTTTGTATGGAACAAAGCCAACGAAAATTCCGGGTGCAAAGTACTGGAAGATGGGCTATCCTGCATCATTCCCAACGCATGTAAAAGATGTTATGATTGAAATAGATTATAGTGGCGATACACAGGCAGCTTATCTTGATTCAACACTGGTGGCTGATGATTTTTATTACGGCATACCGGCTGCAATCAGTGTTCGCCAGCTTTCTGCACAACCAAAAAAGAAGGAACTGTTATTGCTCATCACACCCTATACAGGAAAAATGCCCGTCTATTTTTCAGAACAAGTCAGGAACAAATTGAAAACTGATATTGAGCCAGCAATCAATTCAGTTAAGATTTCACCTTACTACCAGGTTGAGTTGCGTTTGAAAAAGTGAACGTTGTCTGGCAGGATGCCGCAGGACACGGATAAAAAAATCTTGCAGTAACATTGAACATTAATTAGTAAATATTGCCGCTATATGAAAAGATTTTTCTACATCATTCTGCTTTGTGCTCTTTCAGTAAATATTTCTGCACAAAAAATTCCTTCAAAGAAAAAAATTGTGAAGACACTCGGGCTCACGAACCAGTACTTCATGGATAAATGGCCCGATGCAGGTAAAACCATTTTCACCAACATTGAACGTCCGAGTAATATCTGGACAAGGGCAGTGTATTACGAAGGGCTGATGGCTTTGTATAAAATTGATAAGAAAAAAACGTATTACGATTATATGCTGCAATGGGGTGAAAAACATAAATGGGGTTTGCGTGGCGGCATTAAAACAAGAAATGCCGACAACCAGTGCTGTGGACAAACGTATATTGACATGTATGTGCTTGATGGAAAACAGCATCCTGAAAGGGTGAGAGACATTAAAGCTTCCATTGACTCCATGAAGCTCACATCAAAAATTGATGACTGGCACTGGATTGATGCATTGCAAATGGCCATGCCTGTTTTTATTAAGCTTGGCAATTTGTATAACGACACTTCTTATTTCGCAAGAATGTATGAAATGTATGCATACTCCAAATACAAACACGGCGATAAAGGATTGTATAACCAGGCAGAGAAACTCTGGTGGAGAGATAAAGATTTCGACCCGCCCTATAAAGAACCAAACGGCGATGATTGCTACTGGAGCCGTGGCAATGGATGGGTGGTTGCAGCATTGGCAAAAACACTGGAAGAATTACCGGAAACAGATCCGCATTATGCAGAATACCTGCAGGATTTTAAAGATATGTGCGCAGCATTGCTTCCACTGCAACGTACAGATGGTTACTGGAATGTAAGCCTGAATGATGCCAACCATTTTGGAGGTAAAGAAGTTTCCGGTACTTCACTTTTTATTTATGGTTTTGCATGGGGAATCAACAACGGCATACTTGATAAACAAACATACAAGCCCGCCATTGCAAAAGCATGGAATGCCATGAGTAAAGAAGCTGTTCATCCAAATGGCAAATTAGGTTTTGTACAGGGAACAGGTAAAGAACCAAAGGATGGTCAGCCGGTAAATTATGACAGCACCCCTGATTTTGAAGATTATGGGCTCGGCTGTTTTCTTCTGGCAGGTACTGAGATATACAAAATGAAATAAAAGCTTTATGAAAAGATTTTTCCTGGTTGCAGCAATCGTTTTTGCTGCAATCAGTTTATACGGACAAAGGGTAAAATATAATTTTAATCCATCGTGGAAAGTTTTTGTGGGCGATGATGCCAATGCGGCATCAGTTGGTTATGATGATTCAAAGTGGAAACAGGTTACACTGCCCTGGGCATGGAATGAAGATGATGCGTTTAAAAAAGACATAGTTGATCTTTCAACAGGCATTGCATGGTACAGGAAACATTTTAAACTTCCTGCTTCAGCAAAAAATCAAAAAGTATTTATTGAATTTGAAGGTGTGCGGCAGGCTGCTGCAGTGTATGTTAACGGCCAATATACTGGTCTGCACGAAAATGGCGTAACAGCATTTGGATACGACATCAGTTCTTTACTTAAATACGGCAATGAAGAAAATATTATTGCAGTAAGAACAGACAACAGCTGGGAGTACAGGGAAAAATCAACCAATACAAAATACCAGTGGATTGACAGAAACTTCAACGCAAATTATGGCGGGCTTTGCAAAAATGTTTTTCTGCATACAACCGGAAAAATTTATCAAACATTACCACTTTACACCACACTCGGCACCACCGGCACTTATATTTATGCAACTGATTTCAACATTAAAGAAAAATCAGCCGTTATTCATTCTGTTGCAGAAATAAAAAACGAAACGGGCAAAACACAAACCGCCGGTGCTAAAGTAACGGTGAAGGATATGAGTGGAAAAATCATTAACCAGTTTGTTTCTTCTTCATTACAAATTCAACCCGATGAAATAAAAACAATCACTGCATCATCTCTCACAAAAAACCTCAACTTCTGGAGCTGGGGTTATGGTTATTTGTACGATGTGGAAACAGCATTGCTTGTTGATGGAAAAACAGTTGATGTAACAAGCATCAAAACAGGTTTCCGTAAAACAGAATTTAAAAACGGAATGATTTATCTCAACGACAGGGTAATACAGGTACACGGATATGCACAACGAACCTCGAACGAATGGCCTGCAGTTGGCATGAGTGTTCCGGCATGGCTGAGTGATTACAGTAACAACCTGATGGTGGAAAGCAATGGCAACCTTGTTCGCTGGATGCACATCACTCCATGGAAACAGGACATTGAAAGTTGCGACCGTGTTGGCTTATTACAGGCAATGCCTGCAGGTGATGCAGAAAAAGATGTGGAAGGAACCAGATGGCAGCAGCGGACCGTTGTAATGCGTGATGCAATTATTTACAACAGAAATAATCCAAGTATCATCTTTTATGAATGCGGTAACGAAAGCATAAGCGAAGCACACATGAAAGAAATGAAAGCCATCCGTGATCAATATGATCCGTTTGGTGGCCGTGCAATCGGCAGCCGTGAAATGCTCAACAGTAAAATTGCAGAGTACGGTGGTGAAATGTTGTACATTAATAAAAGTGCACATATTCCCATGTGGGCAATGGAATATTCAAGAGATGAAGGATTAAGAAAATATTGGGATGATTATTCACCGCCCTATCATAAAGATGGAGACGGGCCTTTGCATAAAGGCGAGCCTGCAAAAATTTATAACCGCAACCAGGAATCACATGCTGTTGAAAATGTTGTTCGCTGGTACGATTACTGGAAAGAACGCCCCGGCACAGGAACAAGAGTAAGTTCAGGCGGTGTAAATATTGTTTTTTCTGAAACAAACACACATCACCGGGGTGCAGAAAATTATCGCCGCAGCGGTGAAGTGGATGCATTGCGGATTAAAAAAGAAAATTTCTTTGCGCATCAGATCATGTGGAATGGATGGGTTGATGTGGAAAAGCCAGGCATACATATTATTGGTCACTGGAATTACAGTGATACAACAGTAAAAAATATGTATGTGATATCATCAGCAGAAAAAGTGGAACTGTTTGTCAACAATCAATCGCTTGGATTTGGTGAACAGAGCAGCCGCTTTCTTTACACATTTAAAAATATTCATTGGAAAAAAGGAACCGTCAAAGCAATTGGATATGATGCTGCAGGCAGGCAAATATGCAGCGCACAAAAATCAACTGCAGGCGAACCTGTTGCTTTGCGTTTGAAAGCAATCACACATCCAAAAGGTATGCAGGCGAATGGGCATGATCTTGCATTGGTTGAAGTGGAAGTGGTGGATGCCAATGGAAACCGCTGCCCTGTTGCTATGAACATGATTCATTTTTCATTGAATGGAGAAGCCGAATGGAGAGGAGGAATGGCACAGGGTCCTGATAATTTTATTTTATCAAAAAGCTTACCTGTTGAATGCGGCGTAAACCGTGTGCTGATCCGTTCTACTGCCAAAGCTGGGCTGATTACACTTACAGCATCAGCCGAAGGATTAAAAGCTGCTGCTTTAAAGCTGCAGACAAAAGCGGTGGTTGTTGAAAATGGGTTGAGCAAACAGCTGCCATCTTCCGGATTAACAGCCAAGCTTGATCGTGGACCAACCCCATCAACTCCATCATTCATCAAAACAAGAAATGCATTAACCATTATAAAAGCAACTGCAGGCGCACACAGCGACAGTGCATTTGCAAGCTTTGACGATAATGAACTGAGCGATTGGTATAACGATGGTCAGTTATCAACTGCATGGATTGAATATGAATTGAACAAACCGTCTGTAATAAGCGAAGTAACCTTAAAACTGAATAATTTCCGCAGCCGCTCCTACCCCATCCGTATTCTGGTTGATGGCAGGGAAGTGTTTGCGGGTAACACAACCACAAGCCTGGGTTATTGCAATATCAAATGCAAACCATCAACCGGAAGTAAAGTACGCATTGAATTAGTAAATGCAAGTAAATCGGCAGGCGAAACAACAACAGAAGTATCAGGAAAAAAATTAGACGATGGCGTAAGCAGAAACGATGCAAATGCCAAAGGAAGATTAAGTATTATTGAAGTGGAAATATATTCTTCACTAAAAGACAAATAATGAAAAATTTATTTCTATCGGCATTAATAATACTGTCAATTTCCTTTTTCTCATTTGCACAAAAACCAAATATCATTTTCATTTTTGCAGATGATCTGGGCTATGGTGAAGTTGGCTGTTATGGTCAGCAGAAAATTGAAACGCCCAACATTGATAAACTTGCAGCAGGCGGTATAAAATTCAACCAGTTTTATGCAGGCACTGCTGTCTGTGCTCCGTCGAGAGCATCGCTGATGACAGGTCTGCACACAGGTCACACCGTTATTCGTGGCAATAAAACTGTGAAACCGGAAGGACAATCTCCAATACCAGATTCAGTAAAAACCTTTGCCAACTATCTTCAACAGAACGGTTATGCAACTGCAGCTTTTGGTAAATGGGGATTAGGATTTAATCAAAACAGCGGCGACCCGAATAAAAAAGGATTTGATTTGTTTTACGGCTACAACGACCAGAGTCTTGCACATGATTACTTTCCTCC
>CALLZY010000152.1 GCA_937858715.1 uncultured Chitinophagaceae bacterium
GCATCTTTATATTTTTCTGCCAGTGCTTTGATATTGCCGCTGTGGTTTAATGTCCAGGCCACTTTTTCCGGCACATCTTCCATTTCTTTCAGCAGGTGAATGTAACGTTCCTGCGAGATAGTTCCTTTCATGTAACCGATTTTCAGTGCAATCATGGTGAGCACTGCCAACTGTGCGGTGAATGCTTTTGTAGAGGCTACACCAATCTCCGGGCCGGCGTGGGTGTAAGCACCTGCATGGCTCATGCGGGCAATGGAGGAACCGACCACATTCACCACACCTAAAATGATGGCACCTTTTTCTTTTGCATTTTCAATGGCTACTAAGGTGTCGGCTGTTTCGCCGCTTTGCGAAATGGCAATGATGACATCGCCTTTATGGATTACCGGGTTGCGGTAGCGGAATTCAGAGGCATATTCCACTTCCACATTAATGCGGCAGAGTTCTTCAAAAATATATTCAGCCACCAGGCCTGCATGCCAGCTGGTGCCACAGGCCACCATAACGATGCGGTTGGCATTCATTATCTGTTCGGCATATTGCTGAATGCCGCTCATGGTGATGGTTCCGGCTGCGGCATCTAACCTTCCGCGGAGGCAATCGAAGATGGTGCGGGGCTGTTCATGAATTTCTTTCAGCATGAAATGCTCATAGCCGCCTTTTTCAATAGCGGCCAGTTCCAGGTCAAGCTTCTGAACGTAAGGTGTTATTTTTTCGTTGCCGAGATTTTTAAGAATGAGTTCATCGGGTTTTACAATGGCCAGTTCGTAGTCATTTACATACACCACTTCCTTGGTGTATTCCAGCATGGGTGACGCATCGGAACCGAGAAAATGTTCGCCTTTGCCCACACCAATCACCAGCGGACTTCCTTTTCTTGCTGCGATGATTGTTTCAGGCTCATCGGCATCCAGCAGCAGGATAACATAAGCACCGGTTACCCTTTTCAGGGCCACCCGTACAGCTTCCTCTAAAGAGCAGTTATTGTTGTTGCGGATTTCTTCAATAAAGTTGAGCAGCACTTCTGTATCGGTATCGCTGCTGAAAGTGTAGCCTTTGTTTACCAGTTCCTGTTTTAACTGGTTGTAGTTTTCGATAATGCCGTTGTGAATCATGGCAAGCCTGCCGCTGGCGGAACTGTGCGGATGGGCATTGCGGTCGCTGGGTTCGCCGTGAGTTGCCCAGCGGGTATGACCGATACCGGTGCTGGCATGAAGGTTTTTGCCAACGATTGCATCTTCCAGTTCGGCAACCTTACCTTTCTTTTTGTAAACTTTCAGACCGCCGTTTTGCAAGGCCACGCCGGTGCTGTCGTAGCCACGGTATTCAAGTCTTTTTAAGCCTTTTATAATGATGGGATAAGCTTCTCTTGGGCCGGTGTATCCAACAATTCCGCACATAGGTTAATGATAATTTTTGCGGGCAAAAGTATTGATTCAATTCTTTTTTGAGACTAAACCTGCAAAAACCTGCACAAAAAACAGGTTGTTTTACTTATTTGAATTGCATTTACAGCAAAACTCCTTTCAGCAAGAGGAAGGCGGTACCAAAGTAGATAAGTAGGCCTGTAACATCGACAAGTGTTGCGATGAATGGAGTGGAAGAAGTGGCAGGGTCGGCCCCCATTCGTTTGAGCAGTAAAGGAAGCATGGAGCCCATTAGTGTTCCCCACAATACCACACCTACGATGGCAATGCCAATTGCAATACCAATCAGGATATAGTGTTCACCAAAAAGGCCGAGAAACTGATGACCTCCAAATATTATCAGCAGGCCGATAAGGCCGAGAGTAATGCCCATGATGATACCGGAGATTACTTCCCGGCGGGCAATATGCCACCAGTCTTTAACAGTTACTTCGCCTAATGCCAATGCTTGTATAATTAAAGTTGCAGCCTGCGAGCCGCTGTTACCACCACTTGAGATAATTAATGGAATGAATGTTGACAAGACCAACACCTGCTCCAATGTTTTTTGAAAACTCGACATGGCGGCAATGGTCATTGTTTCCCCAACAAAAAGTATCAGCAGCCAGATAATCCTTTTTTTGTACAGTTTGAAAATGGGCACATCGAGGTAGGGCTCATCAAGGGCCTCAGTACCTCCCATCTTTTGCATGTCTTCGCTGAACTCCTCACTGGCTACCCACAGTATATCGTCGATGGTTACAATACCGAGTAACTGGTTGGTGTTGCTCACAACCGGCAAGGCCACCCTGTTATTCATCTTAAACACTTCGCTGGCGGTTTCCTGGTCATCTTCCGGACTTAATGCAACAAAGCGTTCATCCATCAGTTCAGAAACCTGTTTGTCGGGCGGATTAAGTATGAATTCCCTGATGCGTATATCATCAAGCAGTTCGCCCTTTTCGTTGATAACGTAAATAACATTGATGGTTTCACTGTCTTTGCCATACTTGCGGATGGTGCTGAAAACTTCCTCAATCGTATTCCACGGATAGACATAGACATAATCAGGCGTCATCAAACGGCCAATACTGTTTTCAGGATAACCGAGTAATGAAAGGGTGATTTTTCTTTCGTCAGGGTCAAGCAGTTTTATCAGTTCCCGAACCACATTTCCTGGAAGCTCCTCCAGGAAGTCAGTACGGTCATCCGCCGGGAGTTCGTTCAATAATGTAGCGGTGGTATTGGCAGGTAAGTCAAGGATAATCCTTTTCTGAACGGACAAGTCAAGGATTTTAAATACACTGGCAGCCCTGTGAACAGACATATTGGCGATGATCTGGCCGTCGTAATCGGGAAATTCATATACAAGGTCGGCCACATCACTTATGTTCTGGTCATCAAGGAAATCTCTTATCTGAAGCTTGTCTTCTGTTTGTATGATGGCTTCAAATTGTTCCTGCAGGCTGGGCTGTTCCAGTTCTAATGACATGGGGCAAAAGTAAGGTTTAAGGCTGAAGGTTTAGTGCCGGTATCCGGTGATTGATGTTCGTTGTACGCCTTGTTCAGTACAGGGATAAATATCCATATGATTTCCGTACTTCGTACTTCTAACTTTGTACTTACATGATACTACCATATCTCTTTATAGCACCAACTGATGAAAAGGGCCGGGGTGTGTTTACTTCTGAGATGATTGAAGCTGAAACTGTGGTTGAAATTGCCCCGGTGATTGTGATGAGTAAGGAGGAAAGAACCCATTTGGATAAAACTCTTTTACACGATTACATATTTGAATGGGGTGATGACAGAGATAAATGCTGTATGGCATTAGGCTATGTTCCTGTTTATAATCATTCCTACACCAGCAATTGCGAATATGAGATGGATTTTGAAACGGCTGTTATCAGGATTAAAACAGTAAGAAAAATTGAAGCAGGTGAAGAGTTGCTGATTAATTACAACGGCGACTGGAACAATTCAAAACCTGTATGGTTTGATGCCAAATAAAAAGAGGCTGTTCCAAAAGCCCGAATCATTGTCATATTGAGCTATGTCGAAATATTACAATGATTGGCAAACAAATTTGTATGCATTTCGATAAACTCAATGTGACAAATTTGTTCGCTTTTGCGACAACCTTAAATAAAAAACCCTCTGCACATACAGAGGGTTGTGAAGAGTATGTACACTTGATTATTGAAATACGATTTGTCCTCTTATTTCACCATAAGGATTGGCAAAGTTGTTGCCAGTGACAGCAACATACAGCATTCCGTTCAGAATATCATTTTCCCTCAGGTAAACGCCATCAGCTAAAAGTGTAGCTGTAACCTTTCCGCTTTTTGCATAAGTGAATTTGCCACTTGTCTTCTGAGCATACACACCGCCGGAAGAAGCTACCACCTGCTGCACAATTCCGTTGGGATATATAGTAGTGGCAGGAGCAACATAACCAGTTGGTGCAAGGCCATGAATTCTGATAGCAGAAACAGAATCTGTCAGACCCGACCACATGATAGTGTAAGTAAGCAACTTTGTTTCTTTAGAATATGAAACATCCATTGATCCCAGTGCAGTAGAGGCAGACACAACAGGTGTAACCTGAGCACCGGATAATATGATTCCTTTCTTTTCGTAGTTGAGAACTTTCTTTTCTTCAGCTTCTTTTTCGCATGATGCGAGGAAAAGGGCAGCAGTCAATACAACAGAAGTTACAGCAGTTAATCTGAACAATTTCATGAGTTAATTTTTATTTTAGTAAGGCCTCATGTTATTCGCCACAATAAATATTCATGATAAGCAATGAAATGAATATCTGTTTATGGCTCATTTCATGTTTTGGTATTTGCAGTAAAAATAAGAAGTTTTTTGATTTGGCAATATTTTAAAAAAAAGCCCTAAAACCTTGTGGAAAAAGGGTTTATTTCAGCTTGTTTTTGATTTCCTGGAGCTTTAGGAGGGCTTCAACAGGTGTCAGGCGGTTAATATCAGTCTCTTCCAGCAGCTTTCTTATTTCCCCGAAGGTCTCTGAATGGGCATCGAAAATGGACAATTGCATACGAGTGCCGTCAAATGCAGCGCCTGCTATTTGTTTTAGTATCTGGCCTGTATTTCCCACTTCCGACTTCTGACTTCTTACTTCAAGTTCCTTCAATATATCGTTGGCCCTGTCAATAAGAGAAGGGGGCATTCCGGCCATTTTGGCCACATGGATACCAAAACTATGGGTGCTGCCGCCACGGGCCAGTTTTCGCAGGAAAATAATCTTATTACCAGCCTCTCTGTTGGTTACATGATAGTTTTTAACCCTTGGCAGCTTTTCTTCCAGTTCGTTCAGTTCGTGGTAGTGGGTGGCAAACAGGGTTTTGGGCTGGTGCGGCGACTGGTGCAGGTGTTCGGCTATGCTCCAGGCAATAGAAATACCGTCATAAGTGGAAGTTCCCCGGCCTATTTCATCCAATAAAATGAGGCTGCGTCCGGTGATATTATTAATAATAGAGGCTGTTTCGTTCATTTCCACCATAAATGTTGACTCGCCGCCACTCAGGTTATCGGATGCCCCAACCCGGGTAAAGATTTTATCTGTAAGGGAGATTCTGGCTTCCGCAGCCGGTACAAAACTTCCCATGTGGGCCATCAGGGTAATAAGGGCTGTCTGCCTGAGTAAAGCTGATTTACCGCTCATGTTAGGGCCGGTAAGAATTATGATTTGCTGATCTGTTTTATTCAGCTCCACATCGTTGCTGATGTATGTTTCCCCAACTGGCATATTCCGTTCTATAACCGGGTGACGGCCATCTTTTACCAGCCATTCGTCACCTGTATGCAACTGCGGTTTTTTATACTGGAAATGAATAGCATTTTGTGCAAAGCAAATCAGGCAATCCATAACGGCCAGGATATTGCCATTGGTTTGCACAGGCGCCAGGTAGTCGAACAGTTCGTTCAGCAGCGATTCATACAGTTCAAGTTCGAGCCGCAGAATTTTTTCTTCAGCACCAGTAATCTTTTCTTCATATTCTTTCAGTTCGGGGGTGATGTACCGTTCGGCATTGGCCAGCGTTTGTTTGCGCATCCATTCAGCCGGCACTTTATTTTTCTGCGAATTGGTGACTTCGAGATAATAACCAAATACGTTATTGAAACCAATTTTGAGTGAAGCGATACCTGTTCTCTCCGCTTCTTTTTGCTGCAATTGTGC
>CALLZY010000153.1 GCA_937858715.1 uncultured Chitinophagaceae bacterium
CAACGCTTCGGCGACTTAAAACTGCCGCCCATTGAATTTGTTGACACACGAAAAATTATCCAGAAAGATAAATCGAAAGTTATTTTATCGCCACCCTTAATTGAAGCGGTGAATGAAGTGATAGCCAGGCGCAGGCAGGTGATATTGTTTCAAAACAGGAGAGGCTATGCACCTTATCAGGTCTGCGGCATTTGTGGCTGGATTCCCCAGTGTCGGTATTGCGATGTTTCGCTTACGTATCAT
Source organism: uncultured Chitinophagaceae bacterium (assembly GCA_937858715.1). Lineage (GTDB taxonomy): Bacteria > Bacteroidota > Bacteroidia > Chitinophagales > Chitinophagaceae > JJ008. Next base: position 244 of record CALLZY010000153.1, read on the forward strand.
AAGCTGAGCAATAAACTGGTTTGCCATTATTGCGGCACCACCTATCCGCCGGTGCACAGTTGCGCCGCCTGTGGCAGCGATAAGTTTGTGCAGCGCAACTTTGGCACAGAGAAAATTGAGGAGCAACTGCAGGAAACATTTCCTGAGGCCAAAGTGGCCCGGATGGATATTGATACGGTGAAAGGAAAAAATGCCCATGATGTGCTGATACAGCAATTTGAGCAAAAGCGGATTGATATACTGGTGGGCACACAAATGGTGGTAAAGGGCCTTGATTTTGACAATGTGGATTTGGTGGGTATCCTCGATGCAGACGGGTTATTGCACTTTGCCGATTTCAGGGTAAACGAACGGGCCTTTCAGCTAATGGAGCAGGTGAGCGGCCGGGCTGGCCGGAAAGAGGAAACAGGAAAAGTGCTGGTACAAACATCACAACCCGCACATCCGTTGCTGCAAATTGTGCAGCGGCATGATTACAAAGCCATGTTTGCCGAAGAACTGAAAAAACGGAAAGAGTTCGCTTATCCGCCCTTTTCCCGCATAATACATCTTACGTTTAAGCACCGCTTTAAAGAAGTGGTGGAACGGGCAGCGGTTATTTACACCAATGCTTTAAAGAACAGGTACGGCCAGTATATTGTTGGCCCGGCAGAGCCCATCATTGGCCGCATACGCAACCAGTACCTGATGGAATTACTAATTAAGTTGCCCCGTGACGGTAAAACAATCAGCCAGTGTAAAAAAGACCTGCTCGAGCAGGTAGCCATACTGCACCAGGATAAAAGTTTCAGAAGCGTAACCGTAGTGGCTGATGTGGATGCGGTTTAAGGCCCCACTAAATCTCCCCGAAGGGAGACTTACAAAAACCATTCAGAATTTGTTTTGGAAAACGGATCAGAGAAGACGTAGTAGAGAAATCCCCTGGCTTACTCGATTGGTTGCTGGCCTTCTGTCCCACGATGTTACTTGCTATTTCTGTACCTTTTATCAAAATGGGCTTCTTTGTCGAACCGATTTTCATTAATGTCGCTTAGGATGTCAATGAAAGAGATCTTCATTTTACTTACCATTGGTCTTGCATCATGAATTAGCGAATAGACATTCAACTTTTTATCAACTGCTAGATAATTTCCGTCTTCCATGTCATAGAAAGAATAGTATGTCTTATCGTTAAAGTCAATGTCAATAATGTCGTTTGGATTTAATATGTCTTTAATGGCTGGATCTAATGTGTCGTAGAAGGTGTCAATTTCATTAGGTGGAAAAAAGAAGTCAGATTTAGTAACGTTGTCATTTATTATTTGTGTCAAGTCAAACTCTCCCAATTCGTACTGTGAATTTGTGATCTTTAGTCCAGCAAATAAATTGTCTCGAACCAATAGTTCAATTTCCTCAAAGTTATTATTTCGGTTGGAATGTACTTTTAATCCAGAAATTTTAAAATTTTGACCTCTTTTTTTAAATTTAGATATTCTTTCGCTGTAAATAACAAGGATAGATTTAAAGTCTGGGTTAAATGTCCCGTTGATAAAACCGAGAATGTGTCCCGAAAGGAGTTGTTGCTTTATTTCCTGAAATTCGTCGGGAAGTACTGATGCTATATTCGAAAGAAGATTTAGGTGTTCCTTTTTCAAGAGTTTCTTCTTGTATTTTGGGAAAAATGTCGCTTGTATTTTTTGAAGAAAATTCATATTTCGGGGTCTTTACGCTTGCAGGCAACATCAGTTTGTGAAAACACCACTGCCTAAGTATAAATATACACAGAATGTGAATTTGGTCAAAGCAGTATGATAAGTGCAGTAGGGAAGTATCGCAAGTTCAAACGGCAGGCCATTGGTTGGCTGAAACAAAAGTGGCAGGAGAAATCAATGCTCTTTGTACACTGGCAACAATCCGCCAACTGGCGGATCTGTTATTACTCCCGATAGCTATCGGGAGGTAACGCATCAAAGCAAGTAAGAACATAACTGAAGAGTCCGCCAACCGGCGGAGAGATTGTCAATGCCTGTCCCGAACTTGTTTCGGGATACTGTTCTCCCGCAAAGCGGGACAAGTTGTGAGGAGCTGGGGGTGAAATCCCCCCGGCTTACTCGATTGGTGGTAGTTGTTTAATCGGTATCTGTCATGCAAATTAATGTCACAATACTCTTGCCTTTGTCAAACAGAAAAACAGAATAGTCCCATACGATATTAAAGAACCAGTCTGACCACTCTCCACCTAATGTCCAGCAATTAATGTCTGCATATCTTTTATCAGAGATAGCATCTACAAAATCAGTTGATAAATTAAAAGCGTTCTCAGCCGAAAAATGCTCTTGGCTGTAAGCCCCGCCATAGTAAATTAATCTTCCTAAGTCGCCAGGTAAAGAAAAAATGTCCGTTCTCCAATTTGAGTTGTCCATTTTTATTTTTTCAATACCTGTCAACTCTTTTGCGGTTTCCTTAAATGCTTTCGTTGAGAATATCTGGTTAATAAAATCAATTTCAGCAAGTCTGTTTCGGGAAGCATAAAAATGAAATGCACTGTCACCCTGAACCTCAAATTGATAAAAGAGAACACTTTGTTCGCCCCGGCGTCTCCCGTGCTGCGGATTTGTGTCAGGCAGGGACGCTGGGATTTGGTAATATTCTGTCGCCCATACAACCGCTGCTGGTTAAACATCTGACTCATCCTGAAAAAAGTTGCCCCTTGGTTAATAATCCTGCTATGGTTTACAAATGTAGTGTGGCGTAGTTATTCATTCTTCTGTCGTTGCTTTTCTGATTTGTCAATTATTGTCAAATCAATTACGATACCTGCTCCAACGCCAATGGCATACATTAATATATCCAAGGGGTCATAAGTCCTGCCAAGAAATTCGATTTTATAAAATTGTAATATCTCTGTTATTGTTCCAAAAGCAAAGGTGAATATTGTTCCTGTGATTCGGGCTTTATTAACTGATATGTTCTTTCGAAGGGATATTTGCAGCAATAAGTATAGATTCATTGGCAGAAGAATGTCAATTAAATAGCCGCGGATAAAATGCCTGAAAATCCCTTGATAGCCAGGGCCAATTACGAAATGTAATAGTCCGACAAACAGGGAGATTGAGACAATTATGTAAATACTTTTCTTATTCTTCATTCTGTTAAATAAGATATGCTTGTGTTTGTTCACCCCGGCGTCTCCCGTGCTGCGGACTTGTGCCAGGCTGGGACGCCGGGATTTGGTAGTATTCTTCCCGCCCACACAACCCTGCTGTCTAAAGATACAAAGCTCATTGTTTATTCTGCTGCTTGGCGTTATCCGTTTGCTGAAACGGAAGCCGATTAGCGAACAAAAAGCTGAAAATATATTCTTCGCCCCGCCATATTGCCAATGCAATGTTAGCGGTTCGGGCTTTTGTTTTATCTGTTCCAATCATACCAATAATGTCGTCCAAGTCCCAAGTTGCTAAACAATTGTAAGTGTCCTGCAATTAGTCCAACGAATAAAACAATTGCAATAATTCTCTTTGTCAACCTTTCTTCTTTACGTTTCAATATCGTCGTCAGTAAAATTCCAAATGTCGGTACAAGTCCAATAAATAATAATAAATGTACCCAGGCAAGTCCTTCGTTGTCGTGTGTGCCTCCAGAATATAGTTTTATTGAAATGTCATTCAATGCCACAAACAAAAAAGTTAGACTACTAATTAAAATGACTTTTAAATTTTTTGTCCCGAAACAAACAAGATAAGTTGTAATAATTAAAACCAATGGTGTCAATATAATGCCATTTGGCGCAAAGAAATGCCCGACAAGTCCGTTGACTACTACCGTCAATGTCGCAAGTGTTAATGCAATTCTATTATTCATGGGTTGTTGCTATTCGTGGGGTCGTCATAGCCTGACCGCTAACGATTGTATTTGTGTTATTGTACGCTACTTGCCAAATTCCTTATCCTCTCAAAACCTACAAAATGCTAATATACATTTCAGGTTGTCAATAACGCCAATGCAATTTATTGCAAATCTTAATATGTGGCTACCGTAGTACTACGGTATTTTATTTCGCAAGCCGCAAGCCGACCCATCCCGGTTACAACTCCCGTCCGCTCGTATGGAACTCCCATCTGCAACATCCCAACCCTTAAAACCTTCAACCTTTCAACCTCTTGCCACTGGAGCTCCCCTTAAGGATTTTGGCATTTTGCTGTGATACAATTTTTTTCCCGGTCTTGACTTCAATAGCCTTTCTGGTATTGCCGGCAATAGTGCCGCCCTGCTTGGCCACCGCTTTATTTTCTCCAAAGTTTTTTGGCTTTTTCTCTTTACTTATTTCCGTTGTGGAGGCTTCGGCCAGCATATTAAGCACCAGTTCCAGGTTGGTCATGTTATCACGGAGGTTTTCCTTTTTTAATCCCTTGTGCCGTTTATACTGCTTCACTGATTTTCCGCTCCATGCTTTTGTAATAATATCAGTGAGTGTTGCATATTCCTGCCCCTTCTTTACACCTCTTTGTTCCCACTCATCTGTAAGGTCTTTTCTTACTTCTATGCTTTTCAGCCGTTGGTTTATCCATTCCCTGCTGTAGCCCAGTTTCAGGTAATTCTCCATAGCACGGTCAATGCTTTTTTCAGGGTCTTGTATTTCTTCTATCCGTTCATAACCGGTTTGCGCAAGCCATAACTTGAACGGTTCCGCTTTTGGAGAAGGCACAGACTGGATAAGTCGCAGCAACTGTTCTGTACTGGCTACGTCAGTATTATAAAATTTACCATCAGCAGCCTGCATTTTCAGTTGACTACAATTTGTAGCCAACTGGCTACCTTCTGCTTTCAGTCTTGTTTTTAGCACACTCCAGTATTTTCTGGGATTAGGGCTATTTGTTAAGGCAGCTATTACATCCACAATACTTAAGTACCAGTTTTCTTCGTCTTCGTTATAAACGGAGCGGATATGTTTGTTTTCAAATAGTTTTATATTACTCATAGACTTTTTTTCAGGTGGTCAATCTTTTAGAGGAAGGATGAACAACAGGGTTCGCTATTAAAAGGGTAATTAGAAATGCCGTGTTGCTGCAGGAACAGGGTCTGTCAGTATTTTGTTGAATTATCATAGCATTAAATGTTACCGAAAGTAAGGAGGAATGACTAAAAAGAAAAGAGTGTGCAGAACTTGTTTGTTCAGGCAATAGCTTTAGAATCCGGAAAGAGCTTTCTCTTTACTGCTAAAATAAAATGGCCGCAGTAATGCGGCCACCTGTATAATTATTTTCTTCCTGGATTATTCTACGCCGTTAGCAACAGTAGCAACTGCCGCAGGGTTTACAGCGCCTGTATTAATTTCTTCGGCGGTTCTTTTAAACAGCATAACATAACCGCACAAGTTTTTCTTCTTTTGCTTGTTAACCTGCACCGGCTTCATCATATGAAATTCAGAAAACTTAGGAACATACGTGTAAGAGATCACATTGCCATCCACATCGCCCCACCTGTTCTGGCGGAACACCACCATTCTTTCCTGCCAGTCGTACATCCTTACTTCGTAAAGGCGGGAGCTGTAATCGCCGATGAAAATAAACTGGTACCAGCTGCCCTGGTTAAGGGGAACCACCACCGGCATTTCGTATTCGCTTTCCATGTTGATGGAGGCTTCTTTCAGCAGCACATAGCCGTCTTTGCCATAGCGGTCTTTTAAACTGTCAACCTGGTGGCTGATGAGATCGTTGGAGCAGGATTGCATGCGTATGGTTTCCTGCGCATTGGCAGAAAAGGCACACAATGCCAAAAAGATGGTAAACAGGTACGGAGTTTTCATAACGGTCTTTATATAGTATTGGAGCAACATTATAAAATTACCTGCCGGTTTAACGATATTAAAATTTTTGAAATGAAAGTTTCAATTAAAAGTAGTTTTCCGAAGGGCTATTACGGCAAGAATAAGGCCAAAAACGAGAGGAAGAGGAATAATGGTTCTGTAAAGTACTGACTAAAACAGTAACGGGAAAATTATATTGATTCCGGTCAATGTTTATGCCTTGTTGAAGTAAATGCCATTGGCCTGCCGCAGGCAGGAAATGGTGAGGTCGTTAATACAGATATTACCGGGCAGCGAGGCGCAGTAGAAAATGGTATCTGCAATGTCTTCCGGCGTTAATGGATTAAGACCGGTATAAACAGATTGGGCAGTAGCAGCATCGCCTTTAAAGCGAACGAGTGAAAACTCTGTTTCAACAGCGCCGGGATGGATAGCGGTCACTTTAATAAGATGCCGCAGTAAATCAATCCGCATGGATTTGCTGATGGCATCGACAGCGAACTTGGTGCCGCAGTACACATTGCCCCTGTCATAGACATCTTTGCCCGCTACTGAACCAAGGTTAATGATATGTCCTTTGCAGCTGCCAGTTGTATCTTTTGCAGCCATCAGTTGCGAAACAGCTTTAGCCACATACAGGAAGCCTTTGATGTTGGTATCAATCATGATATTCCAGTCATCAACGCTGGCCTCTTCGAAATAGTCACGGCCAAGGGCAAGCCCGGCATTGTTTACCAGCACATCAATATTCTTCCATTCAGCCGGCAGGTTATTGATTTGTTCGAACACGGTTTTTTCTTCCCTTACATCAAATACCAGCGGCAATACTTCAACGCCAAACTTCTCTTTCAGTTCAAGGGCTGTGCTGTGCAGCCTTTCGCTTCTGCGGCCATTGATGATAAGACGGTACTTAGCGTCTGCGAATTTGTAAGCACATGCTTTGCCTATTCCTGATGTGGCACCTGTAATGAAGACAGTGTTCATATTAATCCCGTTGAATGTTATTTAGCTGATTGTTCGGTTACAAAGTTCAGAAAACTTTCGAGAAGCAGGTTTGCTTTTCCTGTTTCTTCCAGCATGCCCATATGCCCGGATTCTTTCAGTATATGCACATCTGCAATGGCAGGCAGGTGGCTTTGCTGCAAACTGTCATCCGGAGAAACGGCTCCATCGTATTCGCCGATTACAAATAAAACAGGAACAGTAGTTTCTTTCAGCACAGCCGTTCTGTCTGGCCTCGCTATCATCGCTTCGTAGTATGCAGCAAGTGCTTCGGCAGAAAAGTCTTTTCCTTTTTCTGTTAAGGTGGCAACCACTTTCGGTGTATTGTTCCTTGTGCTTTCTGCGAACAGGTTGGGGATTGCTGTTTTGAGAAACTCGTATGCTCCGTGGTTTTGAATAAACTCAATGGCTTTTCTTCGGGTTGCTTTTTTCTCTTCACTGTCGGCATAAGCAGTTGAATGGAAAAGCCCGAAAGCGGAAAGTTGTTGCGGGTATTTTTCAGCCAGGGCCAGCGTTATATAACCACCCATACTGTGACCGATAACAGGGCAGGAGGCAATGTTCTCTTGTTCAAGAATTGCTTTTATAACTTCAGCCATGCCTTCGATGCTCATGTCGTCAGTCATTTCCGACCGGCCCGAACCGGGTAAGTCAGGAACGATTACTTTAAAATTTTGCTGCAGAAAAGATTGCTGGGCATTCCATATCTCACCATCTTCTCCGAAACCGTGTACCAGCATCACAGGATTACCAGCACCAGAACAACGATAGAATATTTTGCAGCCGTTATAGTTAAGTGTATTGTCCATGTTCTTTGTTATGAGCTTTTCTTAGAAAAGAACTTGTTTTGAATTTTCAACCCGATGACCCAAAGCAGCAGGAGCAGGGCAATGCCGCACATAATGGGTGAGAGCACATCTCCGTAGCGTACGTAAAATGTTTTGCTGTCTGATGGCGGAACAACAAATTTAATGGCTGCCTGCGTATCATACGGCTGCGGGTTAATAACCACACCGTCGGGACTGATAAAGCAACTGATGCCTGTATTCGCACTGCGCACAACCCATGTGCCTGTTTCGATGGCACGAAGCCTTGCATAGTTCATATGCTGCTTATGGCTCGGGGTGTTTTTCCACCAGCCATCATTGGTGATGATGCAAATGATATTGGCCCCGTTCCGGACATACCTTGACATAAACTCCCCATAAATACTTTCGTAACAAATGGAGGGAGCAATCACATAACCGGCTTTGGCCGGAAGTACGCTTCTGTTTTCCTGTCTGGTGTAACCAGCGGTGGTGCCGCCGAATTTTGCAAACCAGTTATCAATAAACTTCAGGAACCAGGGCAGTGTTTCCACACCGGGCACCAGCATCGATTTATGATAGAAGGAATGTGCGCCTGCGCTGTCCAGCACTCCGGCGCCGTTGTAAGATTCAAAGTACATTCCGTTAAACTCATGAGCAGCTTTTGTTGGCGTGTTTACCATGCGGAAACTTTCAATGCCTGTAAAGAGGCTCATGTTGGGATGCCTCCTCAGAAATTCCCACAGCGGATTTAAGAAATAGTTTTCTTTTTTCTCCAGTTCTTCTTCGCTGAGGCCGTTGCCCATGTACAATGCGGTTTCGGGCCACACTAAGAGACTTGTATGTTCATCCACCTGCTTTTCGCTGGTGACAATCAGTTTTTGCAGTTGTGCTTCAAAAGAACCTGCGACGTCAGAAACTTTTTCGTATGGATCAATATTAGGCTGAACGATGACCACATTATCCCTGCGTATAATTCTTTTGTTTCCTTTTTGTGAGAAAGCCAAAAGAGAAATGACGACCGGAAGGATAAGTGCTGCAATTCCAAATGAAAGATGCTTGTAGGTTTTGCTGTATTGACTGCCGGCGTTGTTTTTCAAGTGTAGGAATAAGAAAATGTTTACGAGTAATATCCAGAGTGTTCCGCCGCTTGTTCCGGTAAAGGAGTACCACTTAATCCATTCAGGATGCGTGGCAAAGGCATTGCCCAAAGTAAGCCATGGCCAGCTAAGGCCCCAGTCGTGCAGGTGAATATATTCAAAGCACATCCAGAAAGAAATCAACGCTATGTAACCTATGGTTTCACCTTTCCATTTTTTCACAATCGTATAACCGATCCATGGAAAACTCATGAGTAAGCTGTTAGCAAGAAAGGCCGCAACAGCACCCGGAGCAGATGCATTCCATATCCACCAGGTGGTGGATACATTCCATATGAACATGGTGAGGTATGTAAGTCCTGAAAACTGCCAACGGCTTTGCACTTGTGTTTCCATCCATAGTAAAGGAATCCACGCAACAAAAATCAATAAGTTAAAAGGCGAAACAGGCCATGCGGCAAAAAGCAACAGGCCTGTTGCAAAAGCAAGCCACAGGTTCTGATATTTTTTAAATAACTGCATGTGTAAAATTAAAGAGTGCCGGTGATGCGGTGTCTATATAATTCCATAAAAATACAGTGTGTGCCTGAGTTTTATTTAATAATTAAAAACGGAGTCGTAAAGTTTTGTGGAATCGGTTCTGAAAACGCATCTGAATAGTAAACAACAGCCATGACAACAAACAACATTTTAAAAGCATCTCTTAACGACATCATCTTTGATGGACGTAACAAAGAGTATGGAGCTTATGAGCTTCGGAACAGTTATGACAGCAGGATAGGGAAGGCCCTGCTGACCACAGGAATCTTAATTGGCCTTGCCATCGGTGCGTCTGCTATTGCAGGCTCTGGTAAGAAACATGAAACTGTTTACAGGGTTGGGCCACAGATTAGTCTTACACAGGTAAAGACTGATAAACCAATCGAAAAACTTCCTGAACCCGAGAAACCGAAAGTGGAGAAAACAGTGGAAGTAAAAATGGAGAAGTTTACTTCTTTTAAAGTGGTTGAGAATCCTTCAACCCCGCCTCCAAGTCAAACTGACCTTAACAATGCTGCGATAGGAGCAGATAAAACAGATGGGATTAATGACAATGGTGTAGTGCCAGTTAAAACAGATGACATACCAGCAAGCGGAAACGGAATTGTGGATATTCCTGTACCAGCAGCACCAACTGAACCGTTTACTGAAGTTGCAATTCAGGCGCAATATATTGGTAACTGGTCGGCTTTCTTACTCAAAAACCTTAATGGAAATGTGCCATTAGACAATGGAGCGGCAGCAGGCAGATATACAGTTATGATTCAGTTCGTTGTTGATGTGGACGGGTCTGTTAGCAATATTGTTCCGCTCACTTCTGTGGGATATGGGATGGAAGAAGAGGCCATCAGGGTTCTTAAAAAAGCTAAAGGATGGGAACCGGCAATCCAAAACGGACTTAAAGTAAAAGCATACAGAAAGCAGCCAATTACGTTTGAAGTGTTAGATGAATCTTAAGCCTTATACTTTGCTGATAAAAAAAACTCACAGGCCTAACTGGCTTGTGAGTTTTTTATTTAAATAATCTGCAGGTTATCTTCTGCTGTAGTTAGGTGCTTCTTTTGTTATCTCCACATCATGTGCATGGCTTTCCCGCATACCGGCATTTGAAATTTTTACGAAAGTGGCTTTTTGCAATTCACTGATGTTTGCTGCACCACAATAGCCCATTCCTGCCCGCAATCCACCAGTGTATTGATAAACAATCTCCCTGAGGGTTCCTTTATATGCCACACGGCCTTCAATCCCTTCAGGTACAAATTTCTTCACATCATCTTCCGGGTCCTGGAAATAACGGTCGCTGCTGCCGGTTGCCATAGCTCCTAAAGAGCCCATGCCACGGTATTCCTTGAATTTTCTTCCCTCATAAATAATAGTTTCACCCGGGCTTTCTTCTGTGCCGGCAAAAATGCTTCCCATCATGACACAGTTGGCACCGGCAGCAAGGGCTTTCACCATATCGCCGGTGTAGCGGATACCTCCGTCTGCAATCAGCGGCACTCCTTTAGTCTTCAGGGCTGCTGCGGCCTGCATGATGGCAGTTAATTGCGGAACGCCGGCCCCGGCAACAATCCTGGTTGTGCAAATGGAACCCGGCCCGATACCAACTTTTACTGCATCTGCACCGGCATCGGCCAGTGCTTTTGCACCAGCAGCGGTTCCTACGTTTCCGGCAATGACTGTGATGTTCTTGAAGTTTTTCTTCACAGCTTTCAGGGCATCAATTACACCTTTGCTGTGTCCATGGGCACTGTCAAGGGCGATTACATCGGCTCCTACTGTGGCAAGGGCTGCCACTCTGTCCAGAAAATCTTTTGTGATGCCAACACCAGCGCCAACAAGAAGTCTTCCGAAAGAATCTTTAACAGCATTGGGATGACTTTTCAGTTTTAAAATATCACTGTAAGTAAACAGCCCGGTAAGACGGCCTTGTTTATCAATAATCGGGAGTTTTTCAACTTTTGTTTTTTTGAATAGCTGCTCGGCTTTTTTCAGATCAGTGCCTTCGGGGGCGGTAAAAAGATTTTCTTTCGTCATAGCTTCACTCACTTTCTTCTTTGGATTATCTTCAAAGCGAAGATCCCTGTTGGTGAGGATACCCACTAACTTTCCGCTTTTATCAACAATCGGAATACCCCCGATTTTGTTTTCCCGCATTATTCTTGAGGCTTCGCCGATGGTGGCATCTGCGGTAAGTGTTACCGGGTCAAGAATCAATCCGCTTTCACTTCTTTTAACTTTGCGTACCTGGTCAGCCTGCTTTTCAATGGTCATGTTTTTATGAAGTATGCCCAAGCCACCTTCTCTTGCCAGTGCGATGGCGAGAGCTGCTTCGGTTACAGTGTCCATTGCAGCGGAAAGCAGGGGTACATTCAGCGTAATGTTTTTCGCCAGTTTTGTTTTGATGTCAACCTCTTTGGGCAATACCTGGCTGTAGCCGGGCATTAAGAGAACATCATCGAAGGTGAGCCCTTCGCCAAAAAATCGTTGTGAATTGTCTTTTGCAGGGGAGATTTTTTTTGTTGCCATGTGCAAAGATAGCAGCCATACAGTTTTTCTCAAAATTGAACTACCGGATCAGCGTTACAGTTCCTTTCCGGGTAACCTGCTGCTTAGTGTCACGATGTACATAGCTTAATGTCCATACAAATACGCCAGTTCCTTGTAGCTCACCGTTATATCTGCCATCCCATTTGTCCTGCCAGTTTTTTGATTGAAAGACCAATTGCCCCCAACGGTTATATACTTTAAACTCGTAGTTATCAGCCTTTATAGCGTTATGTGGCCTGAAGTAATCATTAAGCCCATCGTTATTTGGTGTAAACCCGGTTGGAACTTCTATCAGGCATAAATCAAGCACCGTCAGGGTCTTTCTCATACTGTCGGCACAGTTAATTGCATTGTTTGACACCACCAGCTTTACGGTATAGTACGCTTCTCTGTTGATAAACGGGAACTGAAAGGGTGGCGGATCTTTTACGTTGCTGCCGCCAATAACATCATAATGCCATCTCCAGTTATCAATAAGTCCGGTACTGTTATTCTGCAACTCCAGCATATCTTCCGGGCATAATATTGATGGCATGGAAAAATCTGCCTTTACTTCATGATCAAGTGTTATCTCCTGTGAGGCGGTATCGCTGCATACACCGTTCGAAACAATCAGTGATACAGTGTGATTACTAACCGCAGGCCAGGTAACAGTGTGGCTCTGTGTATTTACGGCTGTACCGTCAAACGTCCAGTTCCAGCTGTTTACATTATGTGCACCATTATGTGAAAAGGTAAGTGTATCTACGCGGCAGGCCATACTGTTTGAAACAGAGAAGCCTGCATTAACGGTATCAACAGTACTGAACGGTAGTGTTTGCAAAGGCATTTCCTGTCCGCATTCGTCAATTATTACGGTTCCGTCATCGCCTGCTTTCAGCGTAAGCAGGTAGTTGCCTCTTGTATAAATAGGTGAAGCAAACTTCACGGTGATAATATCCGCCTTATTGTTTATGCAATTTCCGCCTGCGCTTACAACGGTTACTGCTGTTGGCCCGGAAACGGAAAAATCACTGCCATTGGCTGCAACTGTATTGCAGGCTATTTTTTTGGGAAAATAAACCCTTACTGAATCAGGGGCACACTTTGTTGTTCCCACACTGTCGGCAAGAATTGGCCTCGGGATGGCGTAATAAAAAGAAACAACTTCACCTTGCGGGATGGCCCGTTGGCACACATCAAGCAAGGTATTATTATCAGAACCGTTATTAATTATCAAATCATAAGTGCCGTTGGGAAGCGGAGTTGAAAGCCGCAGTGTTATTTCATCAAAATCAAAACCTGAAGTACAGGCTGTGGTGGTTGCACTTACAACCGTTGCCACATTTGGCACCAGACTGAATTCTGTTCCAGGGGATGTGAGGCTGTTGCACCTCATTTTCTTATTAAGTTTCACTGTAAGTGTCTGACCGTCGCAATCTGGTTTAATGCTTTTCAAATGGGGCTCCAGAGGGTCGGTAATAACAGCTGTACCACCGCCGAA
>CALLZY010000154.1 GCA_937858715.1 uncultured Chitinophagaceae bacterium
GGTTAATTGTTGATGGGGCTGTTATCATTGTTGAGGCCGTATTGCACCGGCTTACGCATAATAAGCATTTTGATGGTTTAAAGCATATTACACAACCACAAATGAATGACGAAGTGCAAAGCTCAGCCGGCAAAATGATGAATTCAGCCGTGTTTGGACAGATAATAATACTTATCGTGTACTTGCCGATATTAACGCTTACAGGGATAGAAGGAAAGATGTTCAAGCCAATGGCACAAACAGTGTCCTTCGCATTAATCGGTGCATTTCTTTTATCACTTACATATGTTCCAATGATGTCTTCGCTTGTGTTAAGCAAAAAACTTTCGCACAAGGATACATTTGCGGAGAAGATGATCAGCTGGGTGTATGGTATCTATAAACCGACAATGGAATTTGTACTTCGGTATTCCCGGCTTTTTGTGATATGGGTGGTCTTTGTTTTTGTAGTGGCAGTGTTTATTCTGACACGTCTGGGCGGTGAGTTTATTCCAAAACTTCAGGAAGGAGATTTTGCAGTTGATGCAAGAATATTAACAGGCAGTTCTTTAACTGAGTCGATAAAAACTTCTCAAAAAGCGGCAGCTATCTTGAAAAATAACTTCCCTGAAGTTGAAAAAATTGTAACAAGAATCGGTGCAAGTGAAATACCCACCGACCCGATGCCTGTGGAAATGACTGACATTATTATCACTTTGAAACCAATCAGTAAATGGACTTCTGCCTCAAATTTTGAAGAATTGGCCAATAAAATGAGTAAGGCGTTACAGGATATTCCAGGCATGACCAGTGGTTTTCAGTTTCCAGTGCAAATGCGTTTCAATGAACTGATATCTGGTGCAAGGCAGGATGTTGTCTGTAAGATATTTGGTGAAGACCTGGATAGTCTTTCTGCATATGCCAATAAACTTTCGGAGATTGTAAGAAAGGTAAAAGGTGCCAAAGATGTGTACGTAGAAGTAGTGACAGGGCTGCCACAGATAGTTGTTAATTACAACAGAGAAGCTATTTCCCGCTACCGGATGAATATTTCAGATATTAACCAGGTAATAAAAACAGCCTTTGCCGGAGAAAGTGCCGGAACTGTATATGAGAATGAGAGGCGATATGATTTGGTATTGCGTATGCAGGATGAAGCCAGGCATGATTTAACTGATGTACAACAGTTGCTCATTCCCGCACCTGACGGACAACAGGTGCCTCTTTACCAGGTGGCATCAGTAGAAATAAAAGAAGGCCCTAACCAGATACAACGGGAAGATGCAAAAAGAAGGATTATTGTCGGTTTTAATGTAAGGGGAAGAGATGTGGAAACAGTGGTGAATGAACTAAATGAAAAAACTGGTACTGAACTGGCTCTGCCATCAGGTTATTACATTAATTATGGTGGTCAGTTTGAGAACCTGGTGGAAGCAAAACAAAGATTGTCCGTTGCCGTACCAGCAGCGTTGTTGTTAATTCTGGTAATGCTCTACTTCGCTTTTGGTTCGCTGAAACATGGGCTGCTTATTTTCTCTGCTATTCCTCTGTCTGCAATCGGGGGTGTTTTTGCGCTGTGGATAAGGGATATGCCCTTTAGTATTTCTGCCGGTGTCGGTTTTATAGCCCTGTTTGGTGTGGCGGTTTTAAATGGCATTGTACTTATCTCAGAATTTAACAGGTTGAAACAACATGGCATCAACGATTTGAAACATATTATTATGGAAGGAACAAAAACCCGTATGCGTCCAGTTCTAATGACAGCGGCAGTGGCTTCACTTGGCTTTTTGCCAATGGCTATTAGCCACGGTCCGGGTGCAGAGGTTCAAAGGCCGCTGGCCACAGTAGTAATTGGAGGTTTGATTTCGGCAACATTCCTCACCCTGGTAATTCTGCCGGTTTTTTACAACTGGTTTGAAAAAAAGAAGAAGAAGCATAAGGTTAAACCTGTTGCGGCAGCGATATTCCTCTTGTTATTTTCCGTGAATGCTGGCGCACAAAAGACTATGTCTTTGGATGAAATGCTGAAAATGGCTGCAGAAAAAAACCAGTCTGTTCAGCTGACAAAAAAGAATGCTGAGTATTGGAAAGCCCTTCAAAATACCGGATATAATCCTGGTAAGACACAGTTGGGTGCTGAATATGGAAATGTTAACAGCTTCAATAATGATTCCCGTTTTTATGTAAGCCAGCCATTTGCGCTGCCCATTATTTACCGAAGGCAAAAAGAGTTGTATAAAGCCAATGAGGAAATGCAATTGCAGCAGGCAGAAATAAAATGGGCTGAATTGTCGAAAGAAGTAAAACTGGCTTTTTATCAGCTCATCGATATAATTGAACGAAAAAAGCTACTGATAAGGATTGATTCCGTGTACAGCCGTTATCAGCAATCTGCTGATCTGAGGCTAAAGGCGGGTGATGCAAACATGCTGGAGAAAACGGCTGCAGATTTGCATGTGCAAAAAATAAAAATTCAACAGCAGGAAGCAGAAGCAGATATTGTGATTATGCAGCAAAAGCTTAAATGGCTCTTAAATACCGATGAAATGCTCTTGCCTTTGTATTCTGATGGAAAGAGAGAAGGTTTGCAAAAAATTACAGAGGACAGTGCCGTGCATGCTTTAGTGAAGCAATACCAATTGCAGGAAAAGGTTTTTAAGGCCGAAACCGAAACGGAGAAATCGGCTTTGTTGCCCGATGTTACACTTGGCTATAGTAATATGTCCATAATTGGATTCCAAAGTCCTGATGGCGTATCGCAAAAATATTACAGCGGCTCCGACCGGTTTAATGTCTATAGTCTGTCAGTAGGCATACCTCTGTTTAATAAAACTGTGAAAGCAAGAGTGAAAGCCGGAACAGTTAATCAGCAAATAGCAGAACTGGCAGCCGCTGTAACAACTGCACAACTTGGCAACAGGCGAAAGCAAGCTGTATTGGAACTGGGTAAACTTCAAAATAGCATTAATTTTTATGAACAGGGCGGATTGCAGCAGGCAGACCTGATGATAAAGAATGCGGGAATAAGTTTTCAGAAAGGAGAAGTTAGTTATACAGAGTGGTCTCTGCTGATGAACAATGCAGTCGCTATTCAGCTTTCATGGCTTGATGCCGTAAGCAGGTACAATGCTGCAGTAATTGAATTAGAATATTTAAACGGAAAATAAAATACTATGCGAAATAAAACTTTCATCATAATTGCAGCGGGCTTGCTTGTCTCCTGCACTTCAAAAAAAGAGGAACAGAAAAATACAGAAGAGGTTGTTTCAGATGTGGTAACCCTTACTGTTGCACAAATAAAGAATTCGGGTATTGAGACTGGCATTCCGCAGGAAAGGATAATGAACAGCGAACTTAAAGTAAACGGGCTGGTAGATGTGCCGCCTCAGAATATCGTTTCTGTAAGTTTTCCAATTGGGGGATATCTTAAGTCAACAGCATTGTTGCCAGGTATGCATGTAGGTAAAGGGCAGGTTATTGCATGGATGGAAGACCAGGCACTGGTGCAGTTGCAACAGGATTACCTGGTAACTGCTGCAAAGCTTGAGTTCCTGCGTCTTGAGTATGAAAGGCAAAAGTTGCTGAATGAGAACAATGTAAATGCCGACAAGGTGTATCAGCAGGCAAAGGCCGAATATCTCTCACAAAAGAT
This sequence comes from uncultured Chitinophagaceae bacterium, assembly GCA_937858715.1. Taxonomy (GTDB): domain Bacteria; phylum Bacteroidota; class Bacteroidia; order Chitinophagales; family Chitinophagaceae; genus JJ008. The sequence continues at coordinate 3,632 of CALLZY010000154.1, forward strand.
ATTGCTGAAGGGATATAGCGAGAAACTCAGGCTGGTTCATATTAATCCCGAGACTCTGACCGAATCAACTGTTTCCCGTACGGTACCAGTGTATTCGCCAATTAATGGATTTGTTTCTAAAGTAAATGTCAATATAGGAAGATATGTGAACCCGTCAGATGTTTTATTTGAGCTGATTAATCCAGCAGATATGCATGCTGCACTTACTGTTTTTGAAAAGGATATACCGAAGATTAAGCCTAAGCAACAGGTGCTTGTTTCATTTGTTGACGAGCCCAAAGTTGAATATCCTTGTGAGGTACTGCTGGTAACAAAGAATGTAAGCGAAGATCGTACGGCTTTGGTGCATTGCCACTTTGTTAATCAACCCAAAAAATTGTTGCCGGGAATGTTCCTGAATGCGAAAATTAATGTGGAAGGGGCAATGGTGACGGCAGTTCCTGAAGAAGCCGTTGTAAGGTATGGCAGTTCGGAATATGTGGTGGAGGCGAAAGGAAATAACAACTTTGGTTTAATTGCAGTGACAACCGGAGTAAAGTCCGAAGGATGGGTTGAAATTACGGATGCAGGTAAAGAGTTTCTAACGAAAAATCTTGTGCTGAAGAACCCATATCCTGTTTTGTCGGCATTGAAGAACACCACAGAAGAGTAAAAGGTAAAGAATTGAATATTTTTCTGGGCAAACTATCCGAGAGGTTATGGGGACTTCTTGGATAGTGCCTTCATTCTCCATGAAAAACCAATGGCGCAATAGGTGTCAAGAGAATTTTCGGTTAATCCCCACCCTGATGAAATGTCAATCTTTACATTGTCGGAGACAAAAAATGCAAATCCTCCATCTATCAGATGTTCCGGTTTTTCGTTCTTCTTTACTGCTCCAAAGGCTTCCAAATAGCCATACCATCTTTTGCCGATATTGAAACCGGGTGCAAATGTATAAATCCAGCCAGGTGTATTTGTTTCGCCATCCCATTCCGCCCCAATGTTGTAACCAACCCCTACAGTTTCTGATAATGTATTTTGCATAACAAATCGGAAATTTGGTGCCCACTTTGCAGCCTTAAATTTCTTACTGGCAATTTTTGGAACGGCCATATGAAATATCAGCGATGTTTTAGGGGCAACACCTTTTTCTTCTGTAAGGACAATCTTTCCTCCGATTTGAACAGGGAGGATGCCGGAAATGAAATCATTTCCCTGTGGTATCATGATTGGCATTTCTTGTGTTATGCTTTCGGTTATCAGCCGCAGCTCAAATCTTTTTGAGGCGCCGTATTTCCACAAAATGGTGGGATGGACAAATGTTTTAAGTCTGTTGTGTTTTTCCACGTTAAAGCCAACCTCTGCCTGAATGTATTTGAGTTTTGTAATAAATGGTGATTCGGTTTGGTCAGGCCGGTCAGTTTCCATTCTGCCAGTTTGCTGTGCCTGCAATTTTAATACAGCTAATAATGTAAGGAAAAAGGTAATAGTTGGTTTTTGCATTCTTCATGCTAAAGTAATGTTGAGATTTTTTTACTATTTCCTATATCGGGTATTTTTTTCTTCGTATGGAATACTACATTTGCAACCCCAATTTTAAAAATAATGGAACTGAAATATTTACAGCATATAGCGGCAGCCCTTAACCTTTCAATTAAGCAGATTAACAGTATTTACGATTTACACCAGGAAGGGTCTACTATTCCTTTTATTGCCCGTTACAGGAAAGAAGCAACCGGTAACCTTGATGAGGTGGTAATTGCGGATGTAATAGAACAGGTTAAGTACTTTACTGAACTGGAAAAAAGGAAAGAAACTGTTATCAAAACGATTGAAGATGCCGGTAAAATGACACCGGAACTGAAGAAGCGTATTGAAGATTGCGTCAACGCAACTGAACTGGAAGATATCTACCTGCCATATAAACCCAAAAGGAAAACTAAAGCAACTGTTGCCATAGAAAAGGGACTGGAGCCTCTTGCAAAAGTTATATATGAACAAGGAGATGTGAATCCAGAAGAAGAAGCTGCAAAATTCGTCACTGAGCAAGTGAAAGATGTTGCCGATGCTTTGCAGGGTGCCAGGGATATTATTGCTGAGTGGATGTCGGAGAATGAACAGGCAAGAAACCTGGTACGAAAACTCTTTACTGAAGAGGCGGTGGTTTCCTCAAGGGTGTTGACAACAAAAAAAGAAGAAGAGGAAGCTCAGAAATACCGTGACTACTTTGAATTCAAAGAGCCGTTGGCACAAAGCCCTTCACACCGTATACTTGCCATCC
>CALLZY010000155.1 GCA_937858715.1 uncultured Chitinophagaceae bacterium
CCTAAACGGAAATAGCAATAACAGAGATGCGCCACCTGCTTTCTGTCTCTGGAGCCAAATTTCTTATTTGCAGAAAAATATTTTTTCAGAAACGATGAAAAAGGCTCATCACCACTGTATTCGTCCAGTATGGCGATGGCTGAATTAAGATATGAGTGATAACGGCTCAATTGTATTTGCTGATTAGGATTACTGTAGATGAACGGAGCGTCGCAACATCAGCTAAATCAAGGCACTGAAGCTGGCTCAAAAAAATACTTACAACTCCAGTAATGTTTTAACCGGGTCTTTACCAAATAGCATTTGTTCGGGGTTCTCCAGTAACTCTTTTACCCTTACCAGGAAACCTACAGATTCTCTGCCATCAACTATACGGTGGTCGTAACTTAATGCGAGATACATCATGGGCCTGATAACCACCTGTCCGTTCAGGGCGATGGGCCTGTCTTCAATCTTATGCATACCCAGTATGGCGCTTTGCGGAATATTTATGATTGGCGTACTTAATAAGGAGCCAAATACGCCGCCATTTGTGATAGTGAATGTGCCGCCGGTCAGGTCTTCGGTGGTGAGCTTACTGTCTCTTGCTTTCGTTGCAAGATTTACTACTTCCTTCTCAATCTCAGCCATCGAAAGGCTCTCCACATTTCTGATTACGGGAACTGTAAGCCCTCTCGGTGTGCTTACTGCAATACTTATGTCAGCATAATCATGATAAGCAATGTAATCGCCATCAATGTAAGCATTCACATTTGGCCATTCAGTTAAAGCGATGGCGCAGGCTTTTGCAAAAAAACTCATGAACCCAAGACCAACTCCATGTATCTCTTTAAACTTATCCTTATACTTGTTTCTGATGTCCATTACCCTGCTCATATCCACTTCGTTGAAGGTGGTAAGCATGGCGGTAGTGTTTTTTGCCTCCACCAATCTGCGACTGATTGTTTTACGGAGGTTACTCATCTTTTCATTACGGGTATTGCGGCTGTTTAGTTCTTCTCCGGCAAATGCTTTTTTCCCGGGTTGGGATAATGCAGCCAGTACATCTTCTTTCAAAATCTTTCCGCCAGTACCAGACGGATGTATAGAAGCAACTTCTACTTTTTTATCGGAGATAATAGCAGCTGCTACAGGAGTAGCTTTTAATCCTCCCTTATCATCCTCTTGAGTAATACTATTAGTTTTTTCCGAAACCAATTCAGTGTTCTGACTTCTGTCTTCCGTTTTCTGACTTCCGTCCTCTGGTTTCGTTGCTGCTTCATCAATTGTTGCCAGCAAATCGCCTATGCGTATAGAATCACCTTCGTTATACTTTTCCAGTTTAATAACGCCTGCCTGTTCAGCATTTACCTCAAATGTGGCTTTTTCGCTTTCCAGTTCAGCAATCACTTCATCCCTTTCCACATACTCTCCGTCTTTCTTTATCCATTTCAGGAGTGTCACTTCTGTGATTGATTCTCCTACTGCCGGTACTTTAATGTCTATCATAAATTATTATCTTAAATCAGATACTAAATGCAGTTTCAACAATTTCGGCCTGCTCAACCATGTGAATTTTATTATAGCCTGTTGCAGTAGAAGCAGACGGCTGCCTGCCTATAATTCCGTAATTGATTGTTGTAAGGTTCATACGTAAGAATGAGGCTGCCCCCATATTAAGCGGTTCTTCCTGTACCCAAAACCATGTGGCCATTTTATATTTCTCTTTGAGAGCTTCAAGCTGTTTGTATGGCAACGGATACAACTGTTCCAGCCGTAGAATTGCAATATCTGTTCTGCCTTCTTTCTGCTTTCTTTCTGCCAAATCGAAATAGATCTTACCACTGCAGAATAACACTTTCTTTATTTGCCCGGCATCAGCACCTTCATCATCAATCACTTCCTTAAAGCCCCCTGTTATAAATTCCTGCAAATATGAATAACTGCCCGGATGCCGCAGGTTAGCCTTGGGCGAAAAGTTGACTAACGGTTTCCGAAACGGCCATGCAAGTTGGCGACGTAACGCATGAAAGAGGTTGGCGGCAGTAGTAATATTTGTGACCACTATGTTTA
>CALLZY010000156.1 GCA_937858715.1 uncultured Chitinophagaceae bacterium
AACGCATAAATATACGAAAGTTTTAGGCTGGTCAACTTTCGCTTTTTCCCCTTATGCGATGATTCTTAGTAGTTTAAAAAAAGTTGTTTTTCAGTCAAGAGTTTCGCAAATGAAACTTAATTGTTTTCTTAATATATGCATGCAGCGGCTTTTGCTGGGCATCTGATTTCCGCCTTGCTGCCTGTGTCCCCACGCAGCTTACTTTCTTTTCAAAGCCTGCCTTTCCTCTGTGCCTCAGTCTGTGTTCGCTGTGGTTAGTCATTTGCTCCTGTGGTTAAACCAATATTCCCCATTTTTCCCTTAAAACCCCCATTTTCAACCTAACTACCTCATTTTCAGACAACCGGGTCGATGCTTACACCGTCCGGATCGATACTTACAGTATCCGGGTCGATACTTACAGTATCCGGGTCGATACTTACTGCGTCCGGGCCGATGCTTACAGCATCCGGGTCGATGTTTACAGCGTCCGGGTCGATGCTTGCAGCCTCCGGGTTGGCAACTCCGGTGCCCGGACGAACCGGGTCTGTTTAAAAAAGATGAATATTAAACTATCCGCTATAGTTTTGGGAAATGTATCAACTCCCTGTTCAGTTACTTGATTCAATAAAAAATGCCAAAGGCTTCGATATCGGGGCCTTTGTGTCTGTGCATACATCCGGAGAACTGGTTACCTCAGTCCGTCTTAATCCTGCCAAACTAATTTCTAACCCGTTTGCTGTCGGGACTCCAATTCCCTGGACGGAATTTGGTTATTATCTTGAAAGCCGCCCTTCCTTCACCTTCGATCCGCTCTTTCATGCAGGTTGCTATTATGTGCAGGAGGCCTCATCCATGTTTTTAGAGCAGGCATTAAAGCAAACAGTTGATTTATCAAAGGCCATTAAAGTACTTGATTTATCAGCCGCTCCCGGCGGAAAATCAACACACCTTCAGTCGCTTCTGTCAAAAGACAGTTTGCTGGTAAGTAATGAAGTCATCCGTTCAAGGGCAAACATTCTGAAAGATAATATCATTAAGTGGGGTGCTGAAAATGTGATGGTAACCAATAATGACCCTGCACATTTTTCTAAACTGGAGAATTATTTTGATGTTGTAGTGGTAGATGCACCATGCAGTGGCAGCGGCCTTTTCCGCCGCGACCCGGAGGCTATCGCTGAATGGAGTGAAAATAACGTACAACTTTGCTCGCAAAGACAGCAAAGGATTTTAGCAGATGTTTGGCCCGCATTAAAGAAAGATGGAGTACTTATTTATTCAACCTGTTCCTATTCGGCGCAGGAAGATGAAGAAATTGTGCAGTGGGCAACTGAGACACTGAATGCTGAAATTATTACCCTGCAAACAAACCCGGACTGGAACATTGTTGAGTCATCGGGCGGCTATCGTTTTTGGCCTGATAAAGTAAAAGGTGAAGGTTTTTTCCTTTCATGTTTCAGAAAAGGAGAGGGAGAGGAATTTTCACCGGTGAAAACAAAAAAGAAACCGGAACCTGTTACAAAGAACGAACTGGCCGTAATCAGCAAGTGGATGAAGACTGACGACAGGCAGTTTATTAAGAATCAGCAAACGGTGTATGCCTGGCCGGAAGCGATTGCCGGTGAGTTCAGTTATTTGCTGGAAAACCTCAGGGTTGTTTATTCCGGCATACTTGTCGGAGAGTTGGTCAGGGATAAACTGGTGCCTTCGCATTCGCTGGCGATGAGTAATTGTGTGGCCGATGTTCCGGTGATGGAATTAAAAGAAGAAGAAGCGATAAGGTATCTGCAACGAAAAGACATAAACCCGGATGTACCAAAAAAAGGCTGGCATTTAGTAGCTTTTCGGGGGCAGCATCTGGGTTGGGTTAATGTGCTGCCAAACAGGCTTAATAATTATTATCCAAAGGAACTCCGCATTTTAAAAGACATTTAAGATGGCTAAAGCAAAAAATCCACATCTTTGCAATCTAATCTTGTCAGTATGAAGCAATTCCTGATAATCTTCGCTTTTTTATTTTTTATTACACCAGCTGTAATCTCTCAGCAGGGTGATTTACTTGTGAAACATAGCGAAAAAGGATTGTACATAGATCATAAAGTGGCAGCCAAAGAAAGCTACTATGCAATAGGCAGACTTTATAATTTACATCCAAAGAACCTGGCTTCGTTTAATAAACTTGACTTTACGAAAGGACTTCAGATCGGGCAAATTTTGAAAGTGCCCTTATCAGATACCAATTTCATACAAAAAGGAAATACCGGTGCTCCTGTTTATTATAAAGTCGGCGCCAATGAAGGGCTGATGACGGTAAGCCGCAAGCATAATGATGTAAACCTTGCAAGCCTTCGTGCCTGGAACAACCTGAGCGGTGATGAACTGAAGGAAGGGAAAAAAATAGTTGTAGGCTTTTTAAAAGGTAGCGGATTCCCATCAGTCACCTTGAAGTCTTCACCAGTGGAACCTGTTGCGAAAGTGGAGGAAAAACCTGAAGTTGTAAGTACACCAGAGCCAGTAAAGGAAACTAAAACAGAACCTAAGCCTGAAGTTAAAAAAGCAGAGCCTGCAATAGTAAAAGAGGAGCCGAAGAAAGTGGTTGCTGAAAGCGGATACTTTATGCCGCATTATAATCAGCAGGTCCGCATTACTCCGGTTACAAGAACTGAAACCGTCACTTCAGGAATATTTAAGACATCAAGCGGCTGGCAGGATATGAAATACTATCTGCTGATTGACAAAGTTCAGCCCGGAACAATAGTTAAGATAGTAAACCCCGCAAACGGTTCTGCTGTATATGCCAAAGTATTAGGCGAAATGAGTGGCATAAGACAGAACCAGGGATTGGGTATTCGTATCAGCAATGCTGCCGCTGTTGCATTAGATGTTAAAGAGGCGGATAAGTTTGTGGTGCAAATCAGTTACTAAAGCGGTACCCACGAAGAAAGTCTTCAATATTCATTTTCTTTTTTCCCTCCAGTTGCAGTTCGGTAACGCTTATATACCCGTTGCTGCAGGCAAATTTCAAAAAGGTCTTTTCATCTGTTTTATATTGTCCTGGCTCAATATCAGGATTTGATACCTCTTTTTCAGTCCTGAAAATTTTTAGTGTTTTTCCATTCAGGCTGCAAAATGCACCGGGAAAAGGGGAGAGTCCCCGAACCAGGTTATGAACCTCATCAGCAGTTTTAGCAAAATCAATCTTGCAGGTTTCGGTAAAGATTTTTGGTGCATGTTTAAGTGGAGTTGCTGGTTGCTGGTTGCTGGTTTGGGGTTTCTCTGCCAATACACCTGCTGCCAACTGCTGAACTGTTTTTACAAGTAATTGTGCACCGATTTCTTTCATCCTGTCGTGTACCTCTCCGGCTGTTTCATTTTCGCCGATTGGAAAACTTTGTTGTAAAAGAATATCGCCGGTGTCAATTTCATGTTTCAGTTTAAAAGTGGTTACACCTGTTTCTGTTTCACCATTTATTACTGCCCAGTTAATGGGAGCAGCTCCTCTGTATTGGGGCAGTAAGCTTCCGTGCAGGTTGACAGATCCCATTGGCGGCATGCTCCATACCACTTCAGGTAACATGCGGAAAGCCACAACTATTTGTAAATCGGCATTAAGTGACTTCAATTCAGAAATGAACTCAGGGTTTTTCAGCTTCTCCGGCTGAAGGACTTTTAATCCTTTTTCAACAGCATACTTTTTTACTGCACTTTGCTGCAAATGCAGGCCTCTTCCGGCCGCTTTGTCTGGTGCGGTAACAACAGCAACAATATTGCATCCGGCTTTAACTAATGCATCGAGGGAAGCGACTGCAAATTCCGGGGTGCCCATAAAAACAATTCGTAAGTGATTGTACTCTTTCATCGCTGCGAAGTTAACAGACAAAACCTTAATGTTCATTTTGCATGGATGAAGCAAATAAAATTGGGTAAGAAATTACCGCATGGTACTTTTGCACTTTAATTAAAATAGATAAATAAAAAAAGTTATGTCACTCGTAGGTAAAAAGGCTCCGTCATTTAAGGCAGCAGCAGTTATTAATGGTTTTGAGATTACAGAGGAGTTTTCCTTAGACCAGTTTTTGGGCAAGAAGTATGTAGTGTTCTTCTTTTATCCTAAAGACTTCACATTTGTATGTCCCACTGAATTGTGGGCATTCCAGGAGAAACTGGCAGAATTTGAGAAAAGAAATGTGGCTGTGGTGGCATGTTCAACTGATACAGAGCAATCACACTGGGGCTGGCTCAACATGGAAAAGAAAATGGGTGGAATTAAAGGCATAACATACCCGATTGTGGCTGATACAAATAAAACCGTAAGTGCAGCTTTCGGCGTATTGAACGGAGAATATTATACGGATGAAGATGGCAACCTGAAAGCAACATCCGAACTGATTGCTTACCGTGGCTTATTCCTGATGGACAAACAGGGAATTGTACATCATGAGCTTATCAATAACCTGCCTATCGGCAGAAATGTTGAGGAAGCATTAAGGGTGGTTGATGCTTTGCAGTTTTTTGAAGAGAACGGTGAAGTGTGTCCAGCAAACTGGCATAAAGGTAAAGAAGGCATGAAAGGCACTCATGAAGGAGTGGCTTCATATCTTGCTGAACATCTGAACTAATATATTTTTTGAGAAATAATAAAAGCCAGACTTTCTTAGTCTGGCTTTTATTTTAATTAAGTATTACCTACTGTTTATAGTATTTGCCTTTTATCTCCGGGATGATCTCAGTAAGCTTCTTTATCCTTGTCTCATCGCTTGGGTGAGTGGAAAGAAATTCAGGCAGATGGCTGCCTTTATTGTTTGCTGCCATGCGTTTCCAGAAGGGAACCGCTTCTTCAGGGTTGTAACCAGCCATACTCATAAAAATCAATCCCAGTTTATCAGCTTCGCTTTCCTGCATACGGCTGTTGGGTAATGAATAAGCAAGGTTAGAGCCAATCATATACAGTCCAAGGAAGATCAACTGAGTTTCTTCTTTTTTTTCTTTCAGCGCTTCTTCGAGAACCAATCCGCCAAGACCTACTAATAATCCCTGGCTCATCCGCTCATTGCCGTGTCTTGCAATCGCATGGGCAATTTCATGACCCATTACCACAGCCAGTGCCGTTTCATTTTGTGTAACAGGCAGCAATCCTGTATAAACAACCACTTTGCCACCAGGCATACACCAGGCATTTACAATGTCTTCATTGATAGTATTGAATTCCCATTTGAAACTCTTCAGTTCTTTACTCATATTGTTTTGCTGCATATAACTTTCCACAGCCTGCTGAATTTTGCTGCCAACCCTTGTCACCATTTGGGCCCTCCCGTCAAACTGCGAAAGGGTAGGACTTGTTTTTACTACAGAATCATAGGCGGAAAAAGACATTGTCGTAATCAGTCCGTTTGGAACTAAGCTTAATTGTTTCCGACCGGTTACGGGAACTGTTTTACAGGAGTACAATACTGCTGTAAGAAATGTGACCGATATCAGGATATGCTTCTTCATCATTGATAATTTGTTAATGAAAGTAGCCATCTCAGCGTACAATGACAATCCCCCAAAAAAGGGATTTTGGGGGATTGGAGGAACAGTCTTTTAAAAGTAGCCTTTTTGTCAACTCATTTTTTGTTCAATATGCTCTTTATGAAAGTAAAGTCTAAGTTCTTTGTATAATAGTCCCTGATTTTTTCTGATAACTCAATGCCTGATTTATAGCGAAGGCTTACTTTAATGAAAGCTGGTGAAGTTGCCGGTTGTTGTTTGAAAAGGTCGGGATTCCATTTATAAACAGTATAGCCGTTTTCAATACTGACAAAATCGTTGAAACTGAAGCATCCGGTTTCCTCATACTCTTTGAGAGAGCCAGACCTGCAATAACTTCCCATTATTACCTCTTTACTCAAAACTGCAGGCTCATTTAACCAGCTCTCAGCGTTTGATTTTAACAAACTGGTTACTTTGTCTTTTTTTGTTTTATAGGCATTTTCATATCGCTGCCTGTCAGTTTCATATTCTTTAATCCTGTTCAGAAAATAGTCATAATCTTTTTTGCTTTTTCCATCTTTCTCTTTTTCGTAGAGTTTAAGAGTACTTTTATCAATAGCGATAAGCCTGTCCATTTCTTTTAATAGCCCTGGTTTTTCCCGTTCATAGAATTCAAGAAGGCTTTCGAGATACTCCTTTCTTGTAACCTCAATAAGAATCATTTTTCCGGCTGGGGCAAAATACCAGTTTCGTACAACATCGGGATGTTTATCATAGGCATCATGATATATTGGTTTGCTCTCAATATAACTATTGCCACTGTTTATTTTTTCTGGCTCCTCTTTATTGCTAAAGATCATGTACCTGAAAAGGTTAATGGTGTTACTGAAGTTTTTCCGGTTTCCCGGCACAGAGAAGTCATACTGTCGGCCTCTTCCGTTTATGTTTAACCCGGGTTCAATGAAAGGATTGATAGTTATTTTAAAGTCAGTTCCAAATTCATGTGCAGTTTTAATATTCCCATCTTTACAAATCAGTTCATAAAACCCGACTGTAAAACTATATTGACCCAGAAAAAGATTGTTGAAATAATTGCCCTCGCTGAAACCAAAGCTTGCCTTTCCGTTAGTTCCATCACCCCAAAAATATTTTACAAAATTCGTTTCTATTGATGACAGGTTTTTGAGGGCCAAAGTCTGTTCCACTGCTGAATAAGAACTTGTATGGCCACCTGCAGGAGTCCATTTATGGTCAGTAAATTTTCCGGGTAGTTTTGTTAAGTCATCATCTGAAATGCATGTTTGTGATATGGCAGATTGGTTGGCCGCAAGCATACTGATAATAAAAAGATAAGCGATTGCTTTAATCTTATTAGCCATAGTGGTTGTTGTTTTTTATAAGCTAATACCGGTTAAATCAGAAACTAATTTTTTGAATAGTCTATTTCTTTTTTACAAAACCTGAAAAAATACCTGACCCGGGATATTGGGCATCGTTCATCCATAATACTCTTCCTCCTTTAACTGCAGAAAAATAAACATCAAAAGTTTTGGGTTTGCCTTCAATATCTGTAAAGTACAACTGCCAGTTGTTAAGCGATTTGAATGTACCATCTCCTTTTGCCTGAGCCATGTCGGTACGTCCGCCATAGGAATTGCCCATTATCAGTTCCCAATGGTACTTGTATCCGGATTTGAATACAAACCATTTTGTTGAGGAAAATGTACTCATCCCCATAGATGCACCGGTATAATAGTTAGAATAAAATGTATTGCTTGAAAAATTGTCTCTCCATTCCCCGGTATTGTTAAGATCGGTTGCGGCCACTGCAAATTTGTTTCTGCCTGTCATGTTATCTAATTTATTATATACGTCAGGTTCATCGGCTTTTATTGCTATCCCCTGGCTGTTATCAACTACGTATCCGCCTGAGTATTCGTTTACTCTTTCCCAGCGTATGCTTTCAGGGTTAAAGCCAAATTCCTGGGTAAAAGTTCTGTTGTCCGGACTGATAACTTCTATCCAGCCGGCACTTCTGCGAAACAGAACAACAAAAACTGATTTTCCCGATTTGTTTTCTTTTACAGTGCCCATGCCAAAATAAGGACGATTGTAAGTTTCTACATATGATGTTTTGTAATTTGTCAGATTGGAATAACGTGGTGCTACCAAAATGTTCCATGCTGCATTGGTCAGTTTATCAGGATCAGCAGGGAAAACAGTGCCTTCTTTCGGAAAGTGGATGAGTACTTTTATGCTTCCTTTTGATACTTCCACCCAGTCATCCTGCACTGTGCTTGTCCAGCCGTCATCAAAGTTTGTGGTATTGAATTTATATCCGTCTGAAACAGGAGGTGGTGTGTCTTTTTGTTCAGTTATAAGCGGATTGCTTTGCTGGATATTATCTTTTCCTGAATTTAATTGTACAGAGTTAAGCAATTGGTTATATGCTTCTGAGTATTTCGGCAATGTGGTATTACAAACAATGCTGACGCAGGCACCATGGCCGGTAAATGTTGTAACAGTTGTTGTAACCGCACTGCCGTTAAATGTCCATTTTCCAGAGCCACTCATTTTTCTCCAATTGCCTGCAAAATTTACTGGCGAGGTTTTTTTCGGCATCTCTTTAATCTGAAATACATCTGCTACAAGGCTTTTCCACTCGCTGTCAAAGTCAGTTTCGATACTCCCTTTTGATACTGTGTTTCCGTATATACTGATCTGTGCCCAGTTTTTACCATCAATTTTTGAATACTGAATCACATTTGTTTTTTGTTCTGTCAGTTTCCATCCGGCTGGCAAGGTATAAGTAATAATGTCGAATGTTTGCTTTTGGGCAGATGCCGCAGTTGTGATAAATGCTATTATCAATAAAGAAAAAAGTTTCATTATTAAAAATTTTCAGGTGAGTGATATTAAATTCTGTAAAAAGCTGTTTAATAATATTCGTAAATATTTGTGTGTGGTGTAGTAGTTCCCCTAAAATACTCAAGTTCTTTCACAATCCTGCCCTTTGTGTCGTACTCATACGAATATGTGGTTGGTGAATAAAAGGAGTTTCCGGTTGCGTCACGGTGGGTACCTTCTTTAAAAGACTTAAGTGTTTTTACAGTAGCCGGTCTGCCGAGGAATTGCTGAAAGTAAGTAAGGTGCTGGTTCCTGTTGTCGGCTTTGTCAGGGTAATATTCATATACACTGATTTCGTAAGTTCCGGCGGTGTACCAGGACCTTTCAAGACGCATGCTGTCGCACTGCCCGTTTGAATAAAAGTATGTGTATGTTTCAATGTTGCTTCCATTTGTCATTTTTTGTTCAATAAGCTGACCGGTACTGTTATACTTAAAAGTGTACAACGCAGAAGGGTTGCTTGCAACCGTTTTGGATACTGCCATACCTTCTGCATTTAACTGAAAAGTGTAAACCCTGATATCAGATGTATTATATCTTTCAGTTCTGGTGAGGGAGCTGCCTGAGTATTCATGATTAACAACATAGCCTGTATCGCCTGTAGAATAGATTTGGAAAAAATTCAACAACCTTCCCTTATCATCATAAGTATATATTGTCTTTCTGTTATTATCATCTGTTACCTGTTTTACTTTTCCTGTAAGCGGGTTGTAAGGTGCATCTTCCTGTTTCTTTTTGCAGGAAAGAAGAGTAATTGCTGCAACAATGCCGATACTTAAATATTTCATCCTTGTAATTTTTGTAATGTAAATATGATATATTCAAATAGAAAGTACCTCCCTTAAAAACGGGATATTTATTTCTCATGAGAAAATCATGGAAAAAGGTGAGGTCTTCTTATCGGCAGAGTTGACTTGCAAAAATGAAGTGTGATAATGCACAACAAGTCGTTGTGCATTATCAAAAATACCTGAAGATATCTGCAAGTGATTAAGGGTTTTGCTCCTTCTTAAGAGCATTTTTGGATACAGGCCCGTATGGAACCATTTTTACTGTATATGAATTTTTGGAACAGAGCTATTCAGTTAGAAATTTGTCCACTGCCCGCCGGTTTCTGCATCGTAGCCATATTTATTTGAAACAACCTGTGTACCCATTTTATTGGTTTGATAATAAGTCCAGCCAATTCTGGTAGCCTGCAATGTTACCGATGTTGTCATTACTCCATTGCAGCCCATCATTTCTGAGCATGACAGTACTTTAATTTTTTCCATTTTAATGATATAAGCGGCTTTTTGGGATTCATCACCGGCTACCTGCATTACACTCACTTGTCCATTCATAAGCCATTCACCATTTGCTATGGCTTTTTTCAGCTCTGCCGAAGCGCCACTTATAGTTGTTGTAAAACTTAATTGAGTATTGTTTTTGCCTCCGGAGTTAACTGTAAGGGCTTGCATCCAACGTTCAAAACCTCTCGTTACGGCATCACCTTTAATTTGTGAGCCTTGGCTGTCAGTAAGTTTGACATAAACATCCTGTCTTTGTGCAAATGACATTGCAGGAATAAGCAGAAGAAGGAAAATGACTGTACGCATTTTGCATTTATTTTAGGATTAATAATTACTTTTTACCGTATCCGGTATAGATACCGCTTCCGGGATAGTCTGCATCAAGCAGCCATAAAATCCGTGCACCTTTGATGCAGGAGAAATAAGCATGATAGGTTCTGGCCCTGGTTTCAATCATCGAAAAATGGACTTTCCAGTTATTCAGTACTGAAAATTTTCCTTCTGATTTTGGATTGGCATATTTCATAGACCCAACCATTCCGCTGACAACAAGCAGTTTCCACTTATAAGTATTTCCTGAAAATTCAAAAGTCTCTGAGGATTGGTTTGTATTCATGCCGGCATATTGGCCTGTGTAAACATTATAGAGTTGTTGCATTCCTGTAAAATCACTGGTCCATATTCCTTTAAAGTCGGATGCTGCAACGGCAAACTTGTTATAACTGGTCATATTGGCAAGCGGCTTTAGCAATTCACTTTCACTATCCCATTTTATCTGGTCAGGATCAAATTTAAAATACTGAATAAAGGTGTTTTTGTCAGGAGTTATGACTTCAAGCCAGCCGGTTTGACCTTGCCTGAATAACAATACAAAGACCTCTTTGCCAGTTGTGTTATTCGTGGCATTTCCAAAACCCAAATAGGGCCTGTTATAAGTGGTGATATAGGCTGTTTTGTAATTTCTCAGATTACTGTAGCGGGGTGCTACAAGAATATTCCATGCTGCATTAGTCAGAGGTTCGGGGTCGGCAGGAAATATTGTTCCATCTTTTGGATAATGTAATAGCACTTGTATGTTTCCCTTTGTTACCTCTACCCAATCTTCTTTTTCCACACTTTTCCATCCGTCATCAAAATTTGTTGTGGTAAATGCAAAACCATTTGTAGCAGAAGGCGGAGTAGCAATCTTCTTTGTTTCCTTTACTGCCTCTTGTTGTTTTTTGAAGCTTATAGATTCTAAGAAAGCGGTCACTTCTTTTTCGTAAACATCTGTATTTGTAAGTATAAGGATATTTACCATTTTTTGATACCCGCTGGTGGTTACAAGTAAGGCAATTCCTTTATTGCCATCACTTTCAAAAGGGGCATATCCTGACTGCACTTCCCATTCCTCTTCTTTGGTGGAAGGCTGCATTTCTGGCGCCGCTGAGACTGTGACCATTTCTTTAACTACTGTTTCCCAGGCTGCATCAAAGTTTTCCTTTGAATTGGAAGTGCCCGGGATTGATTTCATTAAAGTAATCATGCAGTAAGTTCCTTTTGCTGCATCTTCTTTGGAGAACTGAGCTGCACTTTCTGTTGTTTGCTTTTTCCAACCTTTTGGGGCAGTATAAGTGGTAATGTCAAAGATTTGTTTTTGCGCATTAGTATTTAAGCAATACAAAATGGCAAAAGTTAAAATAAGTTGTTTCATTTTTTAATTTTTTTATTACTCATTTCATTATACTGTAACAATTATTGTCTCACCAATGAATGAGTTGTGCCAAGCCGATCGGTCATTAATAATATCCTGCCTCCTTTGATAGCTTCAAAATAGCAATCATATTTCTCTGTGGCTCCCTGGAAACGGTTGGTCAATGTAACAGACCAGTTGGTTACAGAGTATTTCCCTTTGTAGTTCTGGCTTGAAAACTTCATATTCCCTGCCATGCCTGAAGCACCTGAATGATTACTCCGATAATTATTGCCCTGTAAAAAAGTAAATTCGTCAGCTGTGGAAGTTGAAGTTGTGCCGGCAATGCTACCGGTGTTTACATAGTAGTAAGTAAGGGAGGCATAATCGCTAGTACTCCATTTTCCTAACAGGTCATTGGCGACAATAGCAAATTTATTCCTTTTAATCATGTTTTCCATTTTTTCCCATCCATATGAAGTTTCATGGTATGCCCCAAATTCCTGTTCAAAGGCTTGTTTATCGGGAGTGATGAACTCTAAATATTTTCCACTGCCATTGGAATAATTCATTTTAAATAGAACCACATGAACTGTTTTGCCAGTGATTTTTTCTACGGCATCAGCTTCAGCAAATTCAATTGTTTGCCACCCGCTGATTGGTTTAAATTCAAAATTGCTTGCTGTACTGTATCTGGGGGCGACCAAAATGTTCCAGGCTTTTTTTAAACCATCCATTACTACTGAATTGTAGGCATCGGCCGTCTTATTGGGATAATGTATAAGAACCCGTGTAGTTCCTTTGCTTACCTGTACCCAATCGGCTTGTTCGGCAGCAACCCAGCCATCGTCAAAGTTAGTGGTGGTGAAAGTAAAGGCTCCTTTTGCCGTAGTTTTTGCTTCTGGTTGTTTAGCAGGAGTTATTCTTGTATTGGTATTTTCGGTTTGTTTTGCAAAGTTTATTGATTCCAGAAAAGCTGTCACATCTTTTTCATATACGTCTGTATTTGTCAGCACAATAATGTTAACCATTTTTTGAAGTCCGCTTAATGTTACAAGCAAGGCGATGCCTTTATTGCCATCACTTTCAAAAGTAGCGTACCCTGATTGTGCTTCCCATTCTTCATCTTTGGAAGGAGGCTGCATTTCAGGTGCTGCTGAAACTGTTACCATTTCTTTAACTACCGTCTCCCAGGTGGCATCAAAGTTTTCCTTTGAATTGGAAGTGCCCGGGATTGATTTCATTAAAGTAATGATGCAGTAAGTTCCTTTTGCTGCATCTTCTTTGGAGAGCTGAACAGTACTCTCTGTTGTTTGCTTTGTCCAACCTTTTGGGGCGGTAAAAGTGGTTATGTCAAATGTTTGATGCTGCGCATTTGCTATTATAGCTGAGGTTGCCAGTAGTAATAAAAGAGAATGTTTCATTTTAATTGTTTTAGTTGGATATACCAGTGAAAGCAACAAATAATCCGGATGATTTGAATCTTATATCAAGAGGCTGGCCACATCCGAAAGTAACATAATGTCCATTTCTTGAAATTGAAGGTGTAGATACATAAGTTCCTGTAACGGATGAAACTGGTATCATCTTCTTCTCAGACAAATTATATTCAACCACATTATTGGCCGGTGTACCAAAGTTGGAAGCCATAGTTGTAAATGCAGCAATATTACCATTTTCGGACAATGCAATTCTTTCACCTTGGCCAATTGGACTGTCACCATTTCCTTCAATTCCGTTGTTATCTACACTTATTCTGATGGTAGTATTATTTGCCGCATCATATACAAAGGCATCTTGTAGGTTATTGTTATCGCCAGGCACCACATTAGAAGCTGTAGTGGCATAAGAAATAAAGCGGCCGTTTCCGGAAATGGTCGGTGTAATTACCCTGCTGGAACTTTCGGTACCCTGATTCCTCTCCCCGCCATCATAGGCCATAGTTATTCTCCGGAGAGGCAACGCTGCTTTGCTGGTGTTTCTTTCAAACAGGAAAATATCCCAAAGGTTATTATTGTCATCTGGTACAAGTGTGCTGGCATACGAGCAGAATGCGATTTTATAGCCATTCATATCAATGGAAGGTTTTGAGCCTCCCACACCTTTGCCAGTTTTAAAATCTCTGCTGATAAGTGTTGTTTTCTGGTTATAAGTTTCCCGCAGGTACACATTAACACCCGATGTTTCAGTACCATCCTCTGTCAGGTTGCTGGCATTGGAAGAAAAGGCTATTTCTTTGCCCATACCAGATATAGAAGGTTCAAAACTTTCGCCATTACCTTCAGCGCCACCTGGCCCAACACTTACTCTTTCCAGTGTTCCTCCTTCTGCTGTTCTTTTCCATAAGAATACATCCCTGACATCGTTTCTGTCATTATCAACCAGGTTTGTGGCATAGGATTCAAACGCTACAAACCCTGAGCCAACCGAAATTACGGGTGCAAAACTATTCCCGTTCCCTTCTTCTCCGTTTGATGCACGGCTGATCATCATGGTTTCACCAGAGACACGGTCTCTCCAAAAAATCTGCCTGTATTTACCTGAAGACCCGCCCAGTCCTTTTGCTTGTGACACAAATACTACATAACGGCCTGCATCAAAAAGGGCTTTATCTATACAGGGGTCCCAGCTTTCGTAGAATGTACCTAATACAGAATCCTTAGTACCACGGCTTACCAGTTCATAAGAATAATCTGCTGTAACATTTAGAAAACTACCTGGAAGAAATGTATTTGGTTCTCCGCTGGTCCAGCTAACTGTGACCTTCATTTCGGCTGGCTTTGTACTCACTGCAATATTGCAGGCGCTGCCTGACAGGTAGGCTTTAGGGAAATTAAAAGGAGTAGAGCCGGCATTTGCAACAAGTCTGATTTTATCAGTACCGTTGTTGAGCAGTTCAATTGTAGTGCCTTTTGGTGCTTTGAATATTCCATTCAATAAAGCATGGCCATCGGGAACACCACCATCACACTCAATTATAGCGTTGCTATTACTAATAGTTCCGGCATCACCAGGAAAGAAGTGACAGGCTCTTGGTCCTGATACCTGTTTTATTTTATATTTATATCCGGGGGGAAAACTGCCCGGAAAATTTACCGGTAAGTTGCTGTTGATAGTAATTTGATTCCCTGCCCCCAGAGAAAAAACAAAGGTTTCTCCACGACCAATTGTTCTGATCTTGACTCCAATTGTATAGTTCAGCTTAATATTCTTTTCCCTTTCGCTGTTTCCTTTTCTTGCGAAGGAGCTTGCCGATACATACAAGAAGAATAAAATAAAAAAGATCCGCATTTTGTTGTGATTTAGGAATAAAATGTAATAATTATTTTTTTGAAACAGTCCATTTGCCCTGGCCGGTAGTGGCAGCGCCTGACCCCTGCGAGCAATTCAGTTTTTGTGTGCTGGGGTCAAATGCTCCGGTAAAGGAAAATGTCTCTCCGCTGCTTAATTGTTTATATGAACCGTTAATAATGTTGTTTGAAAAGGTATAGGTTCCTTTGGAAGCTAATATCCCCGATTGATCTTTTATAATAAATTCACCGTTACCTGTTAGCTCAAATGATACAGCCTGCGGATACAAGCCATAATCATTTGTTTGAGTGCCGGCCCAAATACCTGTTATTGCCTGAGGGCTTATAATATTTAAAGTCTGGTTGTTTATTTTGACAGGTTTATCTCCGTTGCGTATAACTGATATATTGTTAACAGACTTCGGCGAAGTCTGATTTGACGGGGCTGTTTTTGAAAACTCGGGATAAATCATCAATCTATATTTCCCATGATCCCTGTTATTACCTGACAGTGGTTCGTTATAATATACAGGGAGATTTTGCCATGCTGCATTTGAATAGCCCTGCAGCAATTTATTCCAGTTTTCGCATATGTTCGCATTAAATACATAGACCTGGGGATTATAACTACCGTTAAGAGCCATTCCAATGGGGCGGTTACCTGGAACACCGTTTACCCCCTGCAAAATTTGTGTGAGGCCACTGATGTTGATGCAGTTGCTGCCATCGTCTCCATAACGGGTATTTACTGTATTAATGTCGAATTTCTGTGTAAAACCAGCCATGTGGACATTAATATTATTGAAAGAATTCAGCAGAAATGATTCGAATGAATTCTGTGTGGTGCCGCTGTTATTATCCCACTCCCATATTACTGGTATAATAGTAAGGATATCACCTGCCTCCAGGTCTGCTTCAATGGCTTTCAGTCCCTTAAAACGTTCATCACCAATCGGCATATAAGTTTCTGTTTGCGGATGAAGATATATTACGTCATTGGGTTTTATTCCTCCGGTACTGCCTGCCGAACCTGCTTTAACCCTGGCAGGCCATATCCTGTTATCTCCATAAATGCCAGTAGTAAATTTATTGATGTATTTGGTAGTGCCGTTGCTGCTGGCAACAGAATAGAAAACTGTAACGAAAATTTCATCTCCTTTGCCATCTCCTTCAAACATGTCATCAAGTGTTTCTTTTTCACAGGTAGCTGAATGTAAGTATAACCTGATTTTCCCCTTATCAGATTGTTGTGCGTACAGGGCTGCTGCATTCAGCATAATTGTTATAAGGATGATTTTTTTCATTAGCTGCTTTTAATACGATGTAAATATGGCAAATCTGATAGATTGAGCTTATCCCTAAAAAAAGGGATTTTTCCGGAAAAGTAAAAATCATGGAAAAAGGGGAGGGATTTTAAAATGGACAATGCCTTTATTTGTAAACTGACTGGAAAGCTTTATTTTAAAGTATGAGAAAAATATTTCTGGTATATATGACTTTCTGCTTTGTTGCAGCTGCGAACGGGCAAAGAACTAACCAGGCGCATAAGGTGGATAGTTTGTTAAAATTGCTTGCTGTTTCAAAGGAGGATACTTCAAAAGCGATGGTTTTACTGACTCTTGCTAGTTGGTATGAAACCAATCATCAGGATTCTTCGGCTTATTATCTGAAGAAGGGTAAGATTTTGTCAGAAGCTTTGAAATTTGACCGGGGTATCTACTACTATTACCAACAGAGTACTGTATTGGCATTTACAAAGGGCAATTATGAAAATGCAATGGAGGAATCAATTTTGGGTCTTGATCTTGCAAGAAAACTAAAAGACTCTTCTATGGCGATTACAATGCTTAATAACATTGGGATTATATACGGATATTTCGGAAATTTTAATGAACAGCTTGATTATACACTTCAGGTTAAAAATGCTATCGAATCAATTAAAGACTCCTCCAAATTGTCTGGTTTGTATCATAACCTGGCAAATTGTTATCTCAACCTGGGTCAGTACAGAAAGGCTGTTGAAACTGCCGGTTATTCGATTCATTTATATGATAACCTGAAGTTGAGAAATGATTACATAAACCGGGCTTATGCAACATTAGCCCAGGGCTATGATGGATTGAGAAATTTTGACAGTGCGTTATATTGTTATAACAAGGCAATAAAAGAATCTGTGCGCCTGAATGACAAATATGCCGAGGGATCTATTTATGGTTATCAATGTAATTTATTCGCAAGTATGAACCGTTTTGATGATATGCTGAAGGCTGCTGAAAAATCCCTTTCCCTTTCAAAGGAATTGCAAAGCAGGCAAATGATGGCAAGTTCTCTTTATAATGTTGCTTATGCACAATTTCTAAATAACAATAATAAGGAAGCAATAAGAAATATCAATGAGGCGCTGGCGATTGCCACAACGGACAGCTTAGGAGACGAGCTTAAAAACAGCTACACTGTACTTTCATATATTGCAGCAATGGACGGAGATTATGCTACTTCAGTTTGGGCAAGACAAAAGTCCGATTCGATTCAGACTGCCTACTTAAATGAAAAAGTATTAAAGAACACTGCAGATTTGGAAAAAAAATATGAGACAGAAAAAAAGGATAATCAGATAAAATTGCAGAATGCGGAACTTCATAGAAGAAGAATAATAAACTATGTGTTAATTGGAGGAGCTTCTGCTTTACTGCTGATTTCATTACTCTCTTACCGAACCTATACCCAGAAACAAAAACTGCAGCAGCAGCGTATTGCAGAACTTGAAGCGGAAAAACAACTTGCTGCCACTGAATCTGTATTAAAGGGAGAAGAACAAGAGCGAACCCGCCTGGCAAAAGATCTGCATGATGGATTGGGAGGCATGTTATCGGGCATAAAATATTCACTAAATACTATGAAAGGAAATTTAATCTTGACTCCTGAAAATGCTCAGGCTTTTGAACGAAGTATGGATATGCTCGACAGCTCAATCAAAGAAATGCGCCGTGTAGCACATAATATGATGCCGGAGGCTTTGGTTAAGTTTGGGTTAGATACAGCCCTTAGGGATTTTTGCAATGATATAAACCAGTCAGGAGCTTTGCAGGTTAGCTATCAGTCAATCGGTTTAGAGTCTGTTCAGTTTGAGCAAACAACCGCAATAACCATTTACAGGATTGTGCAGGAACTGGTGAATAACACAATGAAGCATGCTGCAGCCTCAACTGCGATTGTTCAGGTGAGTAAAACGGAAGATGAGATTAGTATTACTGTTGAAGATGATGGAAAAGGTTTTGACCCGGTAATTTTACAAGGCGCCAAAGGCATCGGATGGAGCAATATCCAGGGAAGGATTGAGTACCTGAAAGGGAAATTAGATATCAGGTCGGCACCCGGAAAGGGAACATCAGTACATATTGAAATATTGACATAATGGCTGCAAGAGTTTTTATAGTTGATGATCATTACATGGTAATTGAAGGAATCCGTTCGTTATTACAGAATGAGAAAGGGATTGAATGGATGGGGCATGCCATGAATGCAGACTCCTGCATAGCTTTTTTGCGGCAGCAGCAACCTGATGTAATACTGATGGATATAAACCTGCCTGATAAAAGCGGCATTGATTTGTGTAAAGATGTTAAAGCGAACTATCCCGGAATTTTTATCATTGGCCTCAGCACATTCAATCAGCAAAGTTTCATACAGCGGATGATGGATAATGGGGCTTCCGGCTATGTGCTGAAGAATGCAACACAGGAAGAGTTAATGGATGCTATTATGACTGTTTTGAAGGGGAAGACATTTTTAAGCGAGGAGGCTTCACTTTCGCTCAGAAAAACTGAGCCTGCTGGCAAGCCCGTCCTTACCAGGCGTGAAAAAGAAGTGCTGGAACTAATTGCCGAAGGACTAACTAATGGAGAAATTGCTGAGAAATTATTTGTTAGCATAACTACTGTTGACACACACAGAAAGAACCTGCTGGCAAAATTTGAAGCAAAAAACACAGCAGAACTGGTTAAACTTGCTTTTTATCATAAACTCATTCATCTTGACAATTAGCGGTTATAAGATGCGGATACTTCTTATTGTTGCTTTACTTATAACGATTCACAAGAACCTGGCATGCCAGGTGGTAAAGACAGACACAATAAGAAATGAAGTATTTGTTAAGAAGCAATTACTGCAGCCCAAAGCAGTTTCTATTGGCCAGCAAATAGAAGCTGGCCTTAACGGAATAATGGATAAGTACAGGGATTATGAAAGTAATGAAAGCGTATGGCGTAAAATCTGGAATGAAGTGGAGACATTTTTATTTCCAATGTTCAGAAGTGGAAAACTCATCGGTACAAAAGCATCGCAGGCCTACTTTATAACAATCGGCTTGCAAAGTATGACCGCACAGGATATTGCCTCCAACAAAAAAGTACTTATTGTCGGTTATGCGGCTGTGAAACCGGCAGAATTTGAAATTATCAGGATAGAAAGAACAGCTACGGCCAAATAATCACTCAAAATCTTTATACAGCAAGTGTTTTTTCCTGATTAACTTGAACTCTCCGAGTTGCGGTTCCCAGCTTTTCCTGATTTCATCCTCACTTTTACCTTCCTTTATTTGCTGCATTAATATGTCATTTCCGGCAAGGCGGTTGAAGGAGTTTGATTTTAGAAAGAAGCTGTCTTTATTTGGGAAAAGCTTATAAGCTTCAATCAGCCATTTTAATTGTATTTGGTTGCCTGTCTTGTTAAGTACTTCTTCAGGCGTACCTCCCAGGTGCCATCCGTAACAAATCTTTCCAAAATGTTTTGAACTTTTTGATCCTTCATTAGGGTTTGGTGTAAATGAGAATAAGTCTTTGGGCAAAGCCGGATGACCTATTACCTGGAACTGCATATCAGTGCCCCTGCCTTCACTCAATGCTGTACCTTCAAAAAGGCATAGCGATGGATAAAGATAAATGGATTGAATATTTGGAAGGTTAGGTGATGGCTTAACGGGCAGTACGTACTTGCTTTTGTGTGTATAGTTTTGGTTCTTTATCACCATGAAATGAAACGGAGTGTCAGATGTTGGTGTTGTACTGATGTTGTAAGCATGTATGGCGTTGGCTTTTTCTGACAGCCACTTTTCTCCTAATAGCATTTGAGCATATTCACCCATAGTCATACCGTAGTTAATGGGTATAGGCTGCATTCCTACAAAGCTTTTGAACTTCTTGTCCAGTACCGGACCGTCAACATAGAATCCATTGGGATTGGGTCTGTCTAATAGCAGCAGTGGCTTATGGTTTTCCAGTGCTGTTTCAAGATATTCCTGCATAGATGAGATATATGTATAAAATCTCGTCCCTACGTCCTGTATATCAAAAATCAATACATCCACATCTTTAATATCCTCCGGGCTGGGTCTTCTTTTATTTCCATAAAGAGAGACTACCAGAATACCCGTCTGCTCATCCTTGTAGTCTGTTATTTTAACTCCATCGGGTGTGGTACCCCTGAAACCATGTTCAGGCCCGAAAATGACCCTGATGTCAACACCCAGTTTTCTTAATGTATCAACAAGGTGTGTATTACCCACCACTGAGGTATGGTTCGCAAAAATCCCCACTTTCTTTCCTTTGATTAAAGGCAGATAAACATTAATTCTTTCTGCACCTGGTGTAATCCTGCCCTCCGGAGCATTTTGGCAGCAAGCCTGGTTTTCGGTTGCAAAACAGTAAATGAGGCTGGTAATAAAAAGGGAAAAGAGGGGCTTCATATGTAAAGCATTTGACCAAAGTTCAGAAAATTGATTGAAAGATAACAGACAATAATTAAGCCCCTCCTTTGGGCAAATTGGCCTACCTTGCACCCGTTTTAAATTCAAAAATTAAATCAAACAAAAATGACACAAGTTAAAAGCGGCGATAAAGTGAAAGTGCATTATCATGGTAAGCTGACAAATGGCGAAACTTTTGATTCTTCTGAAGGCCGTGAGCCACTGGAGTTTGAAGTGGGCAGCGGTATGGTGATTAAAGGCTTTGATGACGGTGTAACAGGTATGGTAGTAGGAGAGAAGAAAACAGTCAATATTCCTTTTGCAGAGGCTTATGGCCCCAGCAACCCCGAAATGATTGTAGATATGCCAAAAGACAGGTTCCCGGCTGATATGCAGATTGAAGTGGGAATGCCATTGGTGATGAGCGACGGGCAGGGGCAGCAGTTCCAGGTGAAAATTGTAGAAATAAAGGAAGAGTCTGTAATGTTGGATGCAAACCATCCTTTGGCCGGCAAAGACCTGATTTTTGACCTTGAACTGGTTGAAATAGCAGGAGGCAGTCCTCTTATTATTACACCATAATTTTGTAAAATTGGTATAATGAATGGTTTAAGGTCATCCTTAAGCCATTTTTTTTGCCGTATATTCGGTGACCCAAAAATGAACCATTATGTTTTCAAACTATCAATTTACAGCTTCGGAAAGATTTCTTCGTTATGTGCAGGTGGATACGCAGAGTGATCCACATTCATCCTCATATCCCACTACAGAAAAACAAAAAGACTTAAGCAAAATACTCGTTAAAGAGTTATTGCAAATAGGCTTAAGCGATGCTCACATGGATGAATGGGGCTATGTATATGCTACTATACCATCAACAACAGATAAGAATGTACCGGTAATATGTTTCTGCGCCCATGTGGATACTGCACCGGACTGCAGCGGCACCAATGTAAAACCAATTGTGCATAAGAATTACCAGGGACAGGATATTGTATTGCCTGACGATACAGCACAGGTTATCCGCACCAGTGAATATCCCTATTTGAAATCGTTGGTTGGCCATGATGTTATTACAGCCTCCGGCACCACCCTCTTAGGAAGTGATGATAAGGCAGGCGTTGCAGAAATAATGGACCTCGCTAATTATTTAATGACACATAAGGAAGTTAAGCATGGCGAAATAAAAGTCCTGTTTACTCCTGATGAAGAGGTGGGTAAAGGAACGGCTAAGGTTGACCTTAAGAAACTCGGTGCCCGGTTTGGTTATACATTAGATGGAGGCGAAGCCGGTTCGCTGGAAGATGAAACCTTTAGTGCTGATGGCGCTTCTGTGGTTATCAACGGTGTTATCTCTCATCCCGGTTATGCAAAAGATAAACTCGTAAATGCGATGAAGATTGCCGGGGAGATACTGGCAGGACTTCCAAAAGACAGGTTATCTCCTGAAACTACCTCAGGTAAAGACGGATTCATTCATCCGGTGGGTGTGAGTGGCATTGCTGAGAAGTGCACCATCGATTTTATCATCCGTGACTTTGTTACCGCCGGTTTAAAAATTAAGGAAGACTTTTTGCGTACACAGGTTGAAGAAACAATGCGTACCTATCCCAGGGCCACTTTTGAGTTCATTGTGAGAGAGCAGTACCGAAATATGAAAGAGGTGCTTGACCTGCACCCGCAGGTGGTGGATAATGCGAGAACAGCTATTGAAAGAACCGGCCTTAAGGTAGTGATGGAAAGCATACGTGGCGGTACAGATGGCAGCAAACTGTCGTTTATGGGATTGCCTTGTCCCAATCTGTTTACAGGCATGCAGGGAATACACAGCAAGCATGAGCATGTAAGCATACAAGATATGCACAAGGCTGTAGAAATGCTGGTGCACCTGGCAATGGTATGGGAGGAAAGAAGCTGATTACAATAATAGTTGACATTTTAATAAATAATAATTTACATCATTAAACTCTAAAATTATGGATATCGGAACTTGGCTCGCCTCTAATTGGTGGATAATACTTATTGTGTTAATCGTATTAAGCGGATTGTTCACTATCAACCAGGGTTATATCGGAGTAATTACCATGTTTGGTAAGTATCGCCGTGTTGCCCGGCCGGGATTGAATTTTAAAATTCCAGTTCTGGAAACTGTTTTCAAAAAAGTATCAATTCAAAACCGTTCTGTTGAACTGGAATTTCAGGCTGTAACTGCCGACCAGGCAAATGTTTACTTTAAAAGCATGTTACTGTATTCTGTTCAGAATTCTGAAGAAGAGACAGTGAAAAAAGTAGCTTTTAAGTTCTTTGCCGATAAAGACCTGATGCAGGCTTTAATCAGAACGATTGAAGGTAATATCCGTTCTTTTGTAGCGACTAAAAAACAGGCTGAGATTTTGGGCCTAAGAAAAGAAATCGTTGAATATGTTAAGTTTGAAATTGACCATACCTTGGAAACATGGGGTTATCACCTGCAGGATTTGCAGATTAATGACATCACTTTCGATAAGATGATCCTTGACTCCATGAGCAAAGTGGTGGCCAGTAACAACCTGAAGGCTGCGGCCGAAAATGAAGGCCAGGCATTGCTGATTACCAAAACAAAAGCTGCAGAAGCAGAAGGTAACGCAATAAAAATTTCTGCCGAAGCAGAAAAAGAAGCTGCAAGGCTCCGTGGACAGGGTGTTGCCCTCTTCCGCCAGGAAGTGGCAAGAGGTATGACCGAAGCAGCCGAACAAATGAAACAGGCTAACCTTGATACCAATGTAATCCTGTTTAGTATGTGGACAGAGGCTATCAAGAACTTTGC
This sequence comes from uncultured Chitinophagaceae bacterium, assembly GCA_937858715.1. GTDB lineage: Bacteria > Bacteroidota > Bacteroidia > Chitinophagales > Chitinophagaceae > JJ008. The sequence goes on from CALLZY010000156.1 coordinate 23,162, forward strand.
GGAATACGGCAAGGGCAATGTTATCTTCCTCGATGGCAGCCCAGATGGTATGGAAGGAACGATGAAGCAAATTCAGGCACTGATGGTGAAACAGGCCGGAACGCATCAGTAGTTTATACGTTTAAGGGTTGAATGGTTTAAGGGTTGAATACTTTTGTCTGTATCAACCTTTAAACCATTAAACTTTTCAACCTTTCAACGCCTTCCTGTTAAAGAACTCTAAAACTTCTCCTGCCTGCACAACGTGGCATCATTTTTCCCGTTCAATGCTTTGTTAAAGGAAAACGGCTCGTTTTATTAAGAGTTGTTGAAAACGAACTGCGTTTAATAAACAGGCAAGACCTTACTTTTACACCTAAAGAACAAGAATTATGATTGATTTATTACAGATTGGAGCCGATACTATCAAACAGGTTTCAAAATTTGCCGCAGGCGACAGTAACCATGATGGAAATCTGAGTTTTTTTGAGCTGATAAAGATGGGTGGATGGATTATGATTCCGTTGGGCATTATGTTATTACTGGCCGTTTATGTATTTGCAGAAAGGATGATAGCCATCCGCAATGCCAGCAAGATTGACGACAACTTCATGAACATTATCCGGGATAACATCATCAGCGGTAATGTGGCTGCTGCCAGGAATTTTGCCAAAAATACCAATAACCCCGTGGCCAGAATTATTGATAAGGGCATTCAGCGTATTGGCAAGCCAATTGACAGCATCGAAAAAAGTATGGACAATGTGGGTACATTGGAAATGTATAAACTGGAGAAACACATGGGTGTTCTTTCAGTAGTGTCAAAGGCTGCACCCATTTTCGGCTTTGTGGGTACATTGATAGGTTTGATGCAGTTGTTTTCCAATATCAATAATTCCAATGAATTTGAAGTGGGAACTATTGCAGGAGGTATTTACACAAAGCTTATAACATCCATTACAGGTCTTGTAATCGGTTTGGGTGCTTACCTGGCACATAGCTACCTTGATACGATGATTGACAAGACTTCTAACAAAATGGAAGCCGCATCGTCCGACTTCCTTGATATTTTACAAGAACCAACCCGTTAATTTTCAGCTATGAAATTCAGAAAAAAACATAAAGGGGAAGGTTCGGAGGTCTTTACCGATTCGCTGAACGATATCCTTTTCATATTGCTGATGTTCTTCCTTATTGTGGCGACTTTGGCAAATCCTAATGTTATAAAAGTGGGATTACCCAAAGGCTCAAAGGACACAAAAGCCAAGCAGAATATAATGGTGTCTATTGACAAGAATCAGCAGTATTTCATTGGAACCACTAAGGTTGAGCCTGCTATGTTTGATTCTTTGTTGCGAACAGAAATCAGGAAATACAGGGCTTTTGTTGATACGCCTACTGTTGTAATTAATGCTGATACGGCTGCATACTATGGTGAAGTTTTCAGGGTAATGAAGATTGCCAAAAAAGATACTGCCAAAGTAGTGGCAAGGATTGAAGAATAAAAACTAGTTGAATAATGAAAAAGAGGCTATCCGGTAATTTCAGGATAGCCTCTTTCATTTTACTTGACCTGTTAAAAACTATTTCCTCATTTTCTTCCAAGCATTAATCAATCCATTTGTTGAAGCATCATGGTTGCTAACCAGTTTTTTACTTTGCAACTCTGGCAGAATCTTATTAGCTAATTGTTTGCCCAGTTCAACTCCCCACTGATCGAAACTGAAAATATTCCAGATTAGGCCCTGTGCAAAAATTTTATGCTCATACAAGGCAATCAACTGTCCCAAAGCAGCCGGTGTCACTTTCTTCAGCAGGAAAGAATTGGTGGGCCTGTTGCCTTCAAATACTTTATACGGCAACAGCCTGGCAATTTGTTCAGCACTTAATCCTTGTTTTTCCAGTTCAGCTTCAGCTTCGGCTTCTGTTTTGCCATTCATCAGTGCTTCTGTTTGGGCAAAGAAATTGCTCAGCAGCTTTACATGATGGTCTCCGATGGGATTATGCGTTTGTGCCGGTGCAATAAAATCGCAAGGGATGAGCAAGGTGCCCTGGTGTATTAACTGGTAAAAAGCATGCTGGCCGTTGGTTCCGGGTTCGCCCCATATTACAGGTCCGGTGGCATACTCGACCGCTTCACCATTCCGGTCAATGCTTTTTCCGTTACTTTCCATGTTGCCTTGCTGGAAGTAAGCTGCAAAGCGGTGCATATATTGGTCGTACGGAAGGATGGTTTCGCTCTGTGCATCAAAAAAGTTTGCATACCAGATGCCCAGCAAGGCCATTAATACAGGAATATTTTTTTCAAAAGCCGTATCGCTGAAATGCACATCTGCATTGTAAGCGCCTTTTAGTAACTGCTCGTAGTTTTTATAACCAATCGTCAGGGCGATGGAAAGGCCAATAGCACTCCAGAGAGAATAACGGCCGCCAACCCAATCCCAGAACTCAAACATATTACGCTTGTCAATGCCAAACTTCACAACTTCCTTTTCATTGGTGCTGAGTGCCACAAAATGTTTAGCAATATGTTTTTCCTGTTTTGCTTTTTTCAGAAACCATTCTCTTGCCGTGTGGGCATTGGTCATGGTTTCCTGGGTGGTGAATGTTTTGGAGGCAATAAGGAACAGAGTTTTTTCAGGGTCAACTTTTTTCAGTGTTTCAGCAATATGAGTGCCGTCCACATTACTTACAAAAAAGGTTTCAATGCCTTTGACCCAGTAAGGTTTCAGTGCCTCAGTCACCATCAGTGGCCCGAGATCGCTACCGCCAATACCTATGTTAACGATGTATTTTATCTTTTTGTTAGTATAACCTTTCCTCTTGCCGCTGTGTACTTCATCGCAAAAAGTTCTCATTTGCTTCAGCACTTTTTTTACCTGTGGCATTACATTTTCTCCTTGCGAATACACCGGATTACCGGAGAAATTGCGCAGGGCTGTATGCAGAACTGAACGTTTCTCTGTTTCGTTTATCTGGTCGCCATTGAACATTGCAATGATGCCATCCTGCAATCTTGTTTCCACAGCCAGTTGCGTCAGCAGTTTGATAGTTTTGTCAGTGATGATGTTTTTGGAATAGTCGAAAATGGTGTCGCCCAGTTTCAGTGAGTATTTTGAAAACCGGTCGCTGTCTTTTGCAAACAAATCTCTCATGTGCACAGCCTTCATTTCTTCAGCATGTTGCTGCAGCTGCTTCCAGGCTTTTGTTGTTGTCGGGTTAATCTTTGGGAACATGGTTGTTATTATTTAATATTCTAGATTTACTATTAGCTATTGCAAATTATTTATCACCTCAATTGTTCGAATCACCATTTCTTTCGTAACATCCAAATGCAGCACCAGCCTTACCCTGTTTGGCGAAATGGCATAGCAAAGAATATTCTGTTCACCGAGTTTTGCTAC
>CALLZY010000157.1 GCA_937858715.1 uncultured Chitinophagaceae bacterium
TAAAGGCAATAGGTTTCAATAAGGTTGCGGCTGTGTTCGGGCAGTTGTTCAACTTCTTTAAACGACAGTTTAATCCATTCGCCCACACCCTGAGAAAAAATAGTGCGGCAGCCCTTTGGAATATCTCTTATAGCAAACACACCTATGCCATGAACGGGGGAAGGCTTCAGCATTACGTATGTATCGGCATGCAATTGATTAAGCAATTGTTCTTTTATCATAATTGCAATTTAAAAAGCCTGCAATTGATTTGCAGGCCTTGTTGTGTTTAATTTTCTTCTTTTGTCTCTTCGTCTCCTCTTTTCTCCGGTCGCATTTGCGGAAACAACAACACATCCTGTATGGATGGATTGTTGGTAAGCAGCATACATAACCTGTCTATTCCAAATCCAATACCCGAAGTAGGCGGCATACCGTATTCCAGTGCCCGGAGAAAATCATGGTCAATAAACATGGCTTCGTCATCGCCCCGTTCCATCAGCTTCACTTGTTCTTCAAACCTTTCCCGCTGGTCAACCGGATCGTTCAGTTCACTATAAGCATTGGCAATTTCTTTGCCATTAATCATCAGCTCAAAACGTTCTACCAATCCGTGTTTATCACGGTGCTTCTTGGTAAGCGGACTCATTTCAACCGGGTAGTCGATAATGAATGTTGGTTGTATGTAATTGTCTTCGCATTTCTCTCCAAAAATCTCATCAATCAGCTTGCCCTTACCCATTGTATTGTCCACATGAATATTCAGTTGGCGGCAAACAGAGCGAAGTTGCTCTTCGTTCATCCGGCTTACATCAATGCCTGTATGTTCCTGTATAGCATCAAAGATGCTGATGCGCTTAAACGGAGCTTTAAAGGAAATTATCTTATCACCCACCTGCACATCTGTTGTGCCGCATACATCAAGCGCAGCTTTTTCCAGCAATTGCTCGGTGGTCTCCATCATCCAGAAATAATCTTTGTAAGCAGTATAAAATTCCAGGATGGTAAACTCGGGATTATGGGTGCGGTCCATTCCCTCATTCCGGAAGTTGCGGCTGAACTCATATACCCAGTCAAATCCGCCTACAATTAACCGTTTAAGATAGAGCTCATTGGCTATACGCAGGTACAGTGGAATATCCAGTGCATTGTGGTGTGTGGCAAACGGTCTTGCTGCCGCACCACCGGGAATGCTTTGCAAAACAGGAGTGTCAACTTCCAAGGCACCTTGTCCGTTCAGGTATTCCCGGATGGAGTTGATAAGTTTTGTCCTTTTAATAAACGTATCTTTTACTGCCGGGTTGATGATCAAATCAGCATAGCGCTGGCGGTATTTGAATTCAGGATCAGTAACTGCATCAAATGTTTGTCCGTCGGCTTCTTTCACTATAGGTAAGGGACGAAGTGATTTGCTCAGTAGTGTGAGTTCTTTTACATGAACAGAGGTTTCTCCTGTTTTTGTTATAAAAACATATCCTTTTACACCAATGATATCGCCAATATCAAGCAGTTTTTTCCAGACAATATCATACAGCGACTTATCTTCTCCCGGGCAGATATCATCTCTCTTTATATAAAGCTGAATTCTGCCGTGTGAGTCCTGGATAACGGCAAAATTAGCTTTCCCCATATCTCTTACACTCATAATACGGCCGGCCAGGCATACATCGGCAAACTGCTCTTTGTTTTCCTCTTTATAGTTGCTCTTTATTTCAGAGGAATAGGCGTTTACCGGATACAAAGGAGCCGGATAGGGTTCTATTCCCATCATTATCAGTTCCGCCAGTTTTTCCCGGCGCAGTTGTTCCTGTTCAGACAGATGTGTTGCACTCATTTTATACAAAATTGTTTTTCTTAATTCCTTTTGGGGAAGGCGGGCAAAGTTACTTGTTTAGCAGCAAGCATACAAAGCAAAAGCCCTCCGCATTGCGAAGGGCTTGGTGTAAGTATTTATAGAAACAATTAGTTCTTAAACAGATAACCGATTTTGATGCCCACATATGCGTTGTTATACTTAACATCACCACCGCCAGGGTGTTGGTTTCTGAGTCCATAAGTATAATTAACAGCAAGCAGCCAGCCCATTTTGTCGCGGTAGCCAATAATGCCATTTGCGCCAATATCCAGTCTTCTGTAATCATTGATAGCCTCGTCGCCAAAAGTCAGTGCTTTTTCAGAAGTGCCCTCTTTGTTTTCAACAACAATTTTAGAAGGTACAGCATAAGAAAAAGCAGGACCAAGACCTACAAAGAATCCGCCATTTTTCTTATTGGTATTAAACAAAAAGTTCGCCTGTAATTCGGCATAACGAAGAGCCCAGCTTGTTTTTTCTGCACGGTAGTTTGTCCACACAGTTCCTTTTTGTACATATTGTAATGTAGGTTGAAAACTGAATGAACCATCACAAATGGGGGCTTCTAAAAACATTCCCAGCGAAAGACCTCTTTTTGCATCAGTCTTATCATTTCCTTCCACATTGTCATAGATATTTGAATAAGTAAGCCCTGTTGAAATACCAACTCTTGTTTTTTGAGCCTGCGCAGCTACAACATAAAGAACGGCAATAAGAATAAAAGTAACTTTTTTCATATCAGTTGTTTTGGGTTCGCCTACTCATTTCGCTTTTCGGCTTGGGCGTCCCGGCATACCGGGATGAAATTTTAAGCAACTTACGGCAATACCGCAACTTTTCAAAATCGTTGCAAATGTACAGTTTAAAACATAAAAATACAATCCCGGCACGGCTGGTTTTTCCGGGTATTTACCGCTTCATTTTCCTTTCTGGTCTGTTTTTGGAACGGACATGATAAAACTGGTTTATTTTTGAAAAAATTGCCCCGGAAGCAACTTTTGGGGCTATTCCTTAATCTCTAATCAAACCTAAAAAATGAAAAAAATCTTTTATATCCTGACACTTTCCCTCGGACTGAGCAGTTGCACCGAAATTATGAATATGCCCGGCGTTCTGGGCAATACCGGCGGAGTAACCGAAGCAGAGGCCGGCGAAGGTATTAAGGAGGCCCTGAGCCAGGGACTTGTAAAAGCCGTTCTTCAGCTGAACAAAGAAGACGGGTTCTTTAAAGATGCGTTTTACAAGATATTGCTGCCGCCAGATGCCAAAAAAATTGAAAATACCCTTCGTGACCTTGGCATGAACAAAATGGTGGATAAGGCCATTCTCCAGATTAACAGGGCTGCGGAAGACGCTGCCGGCTATGCCAAACCGATTTTTGTTGATGCCATTAAGAGCATGACGCTAAGCGATGCCATTGGCCTGGTGAAAAATGGCGATACCAGTGCCACCCATTTTTTCAGGGTGAAAACAACGGACAAACTAATTGCTGCTTTTTCGCCGGTAATAAAAAGTTCATTAGATAACCTGCAGGCTACAAAGTACTATTCTGATGTGGTAACCACTTACAATAACTTTCCAACGACTTTAAAAAAAATTAATCCTGATTTACCGTCTTTTGTTACTGGCAAAGCAACGGAAGCTTTATTTGATTTGGTGGCAAAAGAAGAATTGAACATCCGCCAGAATATTGCTGCCCGGACAACAGACTTGCTTAAAAAGGTGTTTGGGGCAAAATGGCAATAACACAATAAAATAACCTTCAATAATAAAGCATCGGATTAGTCTGGTGCTTTGTCTTTTATAAACAATGAGAGTAGCATTCTTTTCTGCAATATTTTCCATTTCATTATTACTTGCCTGCAAAAAACAAAATGAATACCAGGCAAGTGGAATACTGACAGGGCCAGATATGGCCTACTGCGCCTGCTGCGGGGGAATAATTTTGACCATTGATAGTCAGCAAGGTAATTACCGGGTTGATAGCCTGCCATTTATGAGCCGGCAACAATTGTATAACCTTAATTTCCCACGAAAAATAGAATTTGATTTCACTATTGACCGCAGTTGCGGAGGTATAGAGTACTTAAAGATGAGTCGCTATATTATGAAACTATAACAGCGAGACCTGTATTTTCCGGGTAAAAGATTCAAGCATTTCTTTCTCAAAATTTCTTTTTTGCCAAAATTGAATATTCTGTTTCTTCTGCCGCAATTGTGTTGCTGAGTTTTCCCAAACCGTCAATTTCTATATCTGCCACATCACCATTTTGCAACCACTGTTCTGAATATTCCGGGCTGCTTAGCTTACTTGTGCCATTCAACTCAAGAAAACAACCTTTTCCTGCCGGGCCGCTGCCAATTACATCACCGGGATATAAATCAACGCCGTAAGAAGCCCTTTCAATTATCTCTGCAAAAGTCCAGTCCATATCACCCAGGTTGGCTTCGCTTATCAGTTCTCCGTTTACATGAACTTTCATGGGCAGGTTCCAGCATTTACCCATGTGATTTTCTTTTGCAGGTATTTCTAAATTTTCCAGTTCATCCGGCGTAACCAGCCAGGGGCCAAAAGCGGTGCAAAAATCATTGCCTTTGGCTGAACTGTTGCTAAGTTGCATTTCTTCTTCCTGTAATCTTCTTGCACTCATGCCGTTCATTATCATCAACCCGCCGATATAATCATCAGCTTCTGCTGCACTGATGTTTTTTCCATGTTTGCTTATTACGACCGCCGCTTCCAGCCCGAAATCCAGTTTCTCAAAATGGTCGGGCATGCAAAAAATATTTCCGGGGCCTTGTGTGCTGTGGTGGTTTGAAAAACTGAAAACAGGAAACTGATCAAACGCAGATGGCAGTTCCGCCCCTTTGCTACGCCATAGCGCCTCTGCATGATTGCGAAAAGCAAAGCCTTTGCGTAAACTGTTTGGAAAAGGAACCGGCGACAGCAGTTCCAGTTCGCCTAACGGAACACCTTTATTACTGCTTCTTGTTCCTTCCCGCAGCATAAGCTCACCAGCCTGTGCAAAAGGAAACATGTCTTCCCAATAGTTTAAAAACATATTCATGCTTCCGGGCAAATCGGGATGCAGCACATCCATATCGTAAACGATACCGTTTATCAAAACACCCAATTGTTCATGTCCTTCCTTCAG
>CALLZY010000158.1 GCA_937858715.1 uncultured Chitinophagaceae bacterium
TATCAGGGCTACAGTTCCGGTGTATTGTTGCTGGGCAATGGAGGAAAGAGAAAGGACTGCCAGCAGAAGTGTTGTGGCAAAACGTGGCATAAAAAGTATTTGACGGTAAAGGTGCAACCTTTGCTTACCCGATACCAATGACCTGCATCAGGATTGTGGAGTAACGAAACCCTCCAGCTTTTTATTAAGGCCAACGATATTATTATCATTGCCAAGGCAAAAACTATTAATGCTAATCAAAAAACTATTAAATATATCTGTAAAACTACCGTTGCCAGAATAATAAATGCTGTTGCTGATGCAAAAAATATTGTTGCCAAAGAAATTATTATTGCTTCTGTCACAAAAACTATCATTGCCATCCTAATTATTACAGGGGTTATTCGTAATACTACCGAAGTTGGCTGTTAAACTATCAGGGCTGATTTCCTACCTATTGAGGATTAAACAAAAAATTGCATTACCGACAAGGGAATAAAAAAGGCGGAATGTACTTTTTTGTACTACTCCGCCAGATAATGAAAAAGTGCTGCCTGATGTACCTTATTCTTTATAGGCTTTGAACAGGAGGCCATATACCTGTTTGTATTGTGGCGAAGTAGTACCAAATACTGACTTTATATACTTTTTTACATTGATAGCTGTAGGAACCAGACCTGTAACAGGATTGTAGAGTTCCTCATTGCGGGCAATGCGACTGTTGCTGTATAGTGTGTAGGCATCAATAACCGCACCGTTGGCACTTTGAAGGGCAGCCTGTTTTGCCTGCAATGCAGTTACTGTCAAATCGGCTTCGTTGGGACTGTAAGCTGAGGATGCGTTGAGCAGGGCAATTAATTTGGAAAGATGTTCAATTTGCTGGTCGTAACTCTGTTGCGATACGGAAATTGAATTGTCGGCTGGCGGAGCAGCACCGGGAGTGTTATCAACCACGGGTTTTTCAGTTTTGGTTGCCCTTGCCCCCTGTAATTTTCTGTTTATGGTACGGGCATCTTTCACAGCTTCATCACCAACACCGGAAGCATCGAAGGCGTTAATAACCCTTGTTGCAAGTTGCTTTAAGCCATCGAAGGCTATTTTACGGTTATTGACAGCGTTGTTAAAACTCGTTTGCTCTACGGTAAGGTTGGAGAGTGCCGTTCTGGCTGCTGTGTGTTTTGAGATAAGCGATGCAAGAGATAAAGGAACTGATGTGGGGTTGTAGTTAGGATAACCAGTGCAAAAGGAAATTAAATCCTGAAAGTTGGCTACATTTTTTGCATGACCTGTTTCTGAAGTTGAAGGTATGGGATAAGTTTTTGAGATTAAAAAATTTATTACAGGCTGAAAGTAGAGAAAGCGGTGGATGAAACCCGATATGTAATTGTAAAATAAATGTTAGAATTCATGAACGTTGAATTTTGGCTAATGAACGCTTAAAATAGTTTGCGAATATTTTTTGAGATACTATAACCGTTAAAATGCAATTGCTATTTTTACCCTAAGAATTTTACATAGGGATAAGGTTTAAAAAACGGGGCCGGTTTCTACCAGCCCTTTATCTTTTGTAACAGAAATGTATTGATAGATACAAAAAAGCGGAACAGCTTAGAAAAGCATTCCGCTGGTTAAAATGAAAAAAATTGAAACCCACGATGTGGGGAAAGAAACAAATGAATGAAACAAAAATAAAGATTAGCACAATTACTCTATTATATATATTTGTTATTGGAAACAGGACAGTGAGATAAAGTTTTGTAAAGTTCTTATATAATGTTTGCAGTAATACCCCGTTCGATGAAACCAGCGAATTTTCAAGAACAACGAGGTATGGCACTGCGAATGCACCGGAAGCGGTGCATCGCTTTTGCTATATCAGTTGTTCAAGGTTCTCGCTGGACCTCATCGAACTGTATATATGCGTAAAGGATGCACCGCTTTTGTATTTTAAAAAAGTACAGCAAGGATGTATGTTATATGAAAGTGGTGACCTAACTTTAAATTACAGCCTGAATGCCTCACAGCAAGCTTTCCGATTACAGGGAAGAGTAATAACCTCAAGAGCATGAAGAAGATTAACTGAAGTGTATTGCCATAGCGGCAGTGCAAACCCTGCTGCGGCTCATTACCCACAGCAGACAAGATATTTTATAAGGAAACCCTTATTGAATGAAAAGACAAAACCTTCATATGAAAACAATTTTTGTAATCTTAAAAGATAAAGACCCTCCTGTGTTTGAAAATACTCACAACAATATTATTTAAAAAACAAAATTTATTTTTATGAAATATAACAAATCAACTATTATTTTACATCCTTTTCAATCAGTTATGAGAAAAACTTTTATTCTAATTTCATCTGTAGTGTTTTTAGCCGCTTGTAAAAAGACCATTCAAGATGAAAATACAACTGTTACTCCCAATTCGGATTTGAAGGATTCATATAAGCAAATCGCATCAGTTGTACTTACTACTGCAAAAAATAATGATGGCTTTCGTACTCTGGCCTATCAAGAATGTAACAAGCAAAAATTCGGAGATTACTATGTCAGATTGAGTGATCTGCTTAGCTTAAACTCCACTTTTAAGTTCTGGGATGATGCAACAATTAAAGGATTGAATGAGCAACAGGAAAAAATAAGCCGTGCCGGAAAAAATGCCGTTACTATTTTTATTCCATCACTGGAAAAGCATCCTGAGAAAGCTGAAACGCCTAACAGGGTACAAGGCAGACCAGATACATATGCCGAACCCATTGCTGTTATTGCTGAAGAATATTCCGATCCAACACAAACATGTCCCGGATATGTGGTTGAAACAAACGGCGTCTTAACATTCTATCAAACAATTAATGAAAGTTTTGCTTGGGAAAATGATGTTTGGGTAGTAGGAGAAGAGGAAAATTGTTCGCCTGAGAATATGATAGCCGCAGTTGAGGATACAGCTACTCTAACATATGCAAGGGTTGATGGGGGTGCCGAAAAAGGTGGCATAGTAAAAGTGACTGATTGGTCTGTTGTAGAACCTTGGATTGCTGGCAAAGTTGAATTCAGAATGTTGGTTTATAAGGGAGCTGGTGAGGCTACCAAAATATTTGATGAAAAATTTGGCAAGTGGAGAAGGGCTAATTTTAATAATCAGTTTAAGGATTTTGATAGATTTCTATATTACTGGAATAAGTCAAACATAGGTGATTATACGTCAGAAAAGTGGATAGAGGAAGATGGGGGTACTCTCTTTACATTGACTTTTGGCGTTAGTTATAAAATAAACGACAGTATTACTGCAACTGCGGGGGTATCAATTCCAATTAAGAACAATGATGATGATTTGGGGTTGTCTCTGATACAATTTACTGATCCTATTGGAACTGAATATTCACAAAGTGGCATAAAAATTAAGAGAAAGAACTAAATAATCAATAAAGGGGTGTTACATTTCTGTAATGCTCCTTTATTAATTATAGTTAAATAATAAACTAAAGTAACAAACAATGAAATTTATACTCACACTATTGTCATTTGTATTTTTTATAAATATTTGTTTTTCTCAGAAACAGGCTATAAGCCTTGGTATTGGACGCAGCATTCATGGTACTGGTGATATGCGGGGTTGGTCTTTTTCGGTAAAATATTCAAAAAAAATCAAAAAGAATTGGTATTATTTAGCAGAAGTTGGTAACACAATACATGATGGTATAGACTATATTTTTTACGAATACCCTGTTGGTTATCCCGTTGATGGTTCTATTAGATATACAACTGCTGGGTTTCAAAGTTCTTTCTCTGTAGGTTATCATATCATTGACACCAAGCAATTCTTACTTAGTTTTAGTATTGGGACATTAGCAAGATACCAATCTTCATCATATTATGATAATGTTGTAATATTATATGAACCTATTACAAATTTGCCATACCCGGTAATCCTGTTTAGAAACAGGACTCCCCAAAAAACATTTGCAGTTGGTTTAAGTCCAAATGTAGCCTTTCAATTTCCTATCTCATCTAAACATTTTTTGGAGCTAAATGGATCTTTCCAATTTGATACCAACGGGGATAATATTTCACAACTAATGCTTTCGTTCGGGAAAAGGTTTTGATAACAAATACATACTATCTTAATTATTTTGCTCAATTGCTTATTTGATAGATAGTTGAAAAAATCTGTTTAATAGTAAATCGTATTTATGAAATTTTCATTTCTATGCTTTTTTATCCTCATTTCTTGCATTGCTATTGCACAAAAAATGAATAGACTTTCTGCTGAAGCAGAGTATGGTTTAAACGGGAATTTTTTTGTACGGGATTATGAGGAAAGAAATTCACCGATTGGCAGAAATTTCTATAATAAAAATTTTATAGGCCCCATTGGGGGAGTGAACTTAAAATATAGGTTTAATAAGAAATCCAGTATAGGTTTTGGCTATGCCAGGTCTGTAAACTCAAAAGAAGTTAACTATAGTACTACATTACCCAATAATTTTGAAGTGGCAATCCAGTATTTTAACATACGTCACATAAACAAATTTTGGCAGTTATACTACGAAAGAAGGCTACAACAAAAGAAAAATTGCATATCTGCGGAGGGGGGACTATTTTATTTAAGGTCAAACCAACAAGAGTTGGACGCTTCTATTTATGGAATAAACTTTGAAGAGAGGGGATTTGAACACTACAAGCTTGAAGAAGCCGGCGTTTTTTTTGGGGCTCAGTTTTCACGGAAAATAGATACTAAATTTTATTTAGGAATAAAAACAAGAGTATATTATACGGTTTCTACAGGGAGTTTAGAGGCAATAACATTAACGCCAACCTTATCATATAACTTCTGATGCTTACCGCCGATTAAGTTTTTCTGATCAAATTGATCAATAGAGTTGCCTGACGATAAGAGTGTCCCGATATTCATCGGGATAAACTTGCAAAGGATGATGATAATAGTACTACCGCAAATGAAAAAATTACTAATAAGCCTGATTGTTACATTGGCAACATCTATAAACGAAAGTATTAACCTATTACTAATGAAAAAGAACCTATTATTCTTTATACTTGCCTCGCTTGGAGTTTTCCAGTTTTCCTGCCTTAATACGGAACACCCTTTCGGAAAGATCAAAGAGATTGTGATTATTAAAAGGGCTCCGGTGTCTGAAACCAAAGATGAGTTTAAAATACAAAGGACAGATGCCATAGAAATAATTGATGATATTTCTGACCTCGAATTTGTTAGAGAAATCAGAAGAAGATTTGAGATTCCTATAGCGGAGAAAACATTTTTAGGCTTACTTGTGTCGGATAAGAACGATACTTCCTTTGTTAATATACAAATACCCGGAGGCACTATAGTTGATTTTAATACAAAAAGAAAATATGAAGTTTTAAATGAGGAATATCAGGAAAGATTGCAAAGCCTTTTTATAGCTGAATAGAATTACAGAACCCTGAAGAGTGCGACGCAACAGACGATGATAGTAGTACTGCTGCCGGGTACATAAAAATTACTATAATCAGGCAGATACTAAAGAGTCTTATATAAATACCAAGGCGGGTTGCCTACTTAATCACCACCTCGTCAATAAACAAATGACTGGGCGAACCAGATCCTTCGTGCCATGCAGGTAGTGTGCCTCCGTTAAAGGCTTTGATGCGTACATATCTTGCTTTTGTATTCACCTCAGTTCCCAGCATTTGATGTACCGGGCCATGTGTGTCGGTGGTAACGGTATTATTTACGGTGGCAAGCGGTGTAAAGGTTTTGCCGTCATCACTGATTTCAAACTGCACTTCTCTTGGATAAATGATCCAGGGGTTTACATCCTGCAGCACATGAATGCCGGTGTAGGTAATAGGCTTCACTGTTTTTAAGTCAACGATGGCTTCAAATGTTTTGCCATAATAACTCTGCCAGTCACCGGCCCGCCATTTTTCGTTGCCGATGATGCCGTCAATCAGGGCTTCCTTTCCACCGGCGGTGTACATGGGGTTTACCTGGCTGATGATGTTGATATTTTTATCGGCAGGCATTTTGTAAAACTTACGCTGCACCACCGGGCTTTTAATACCCCGTTGTTCTGCATAAGCTTTAATAACCACCGTGCGGCCAATGGTAAATGGTTTGGTGTAACGGGTAAATGCGGTGGCTGGTTTACCGCTTTCTTCTATGCTGTAGTAAACAGCGGCATTGCTGATGTGGCCAAACTTTATGATGCCTGTTTTTTCAAACTTGTATGTTTCCATATCAAAGAAGGGAACGGCAGTAAATTTTGAATCGTCAACAGAAATATGCGGCATGTCTGCTTCTTTGGTTGCCCATACTTTATTCGGCTTGTCGCTCATGTCAAAAACCATCTCACCTCCATTGGCGATGGTTTCATAATCAATAAAGCTCCATAGGCGGCGCATTTCGTTAATCCGCACACTGTTTACGTAGAAATTGTTTTGCTGCCTGTTCTTTGCTTTAATAACAAAGCGTTTTCCGTTTTCGAGATGAATGGTTACTTCATCAAACTGCGGGGTGCCGATAGCATAATCGCCACTGCCGGGAGAAACCGGGTAGAAGCCCATTGCACTGAAAATGTACCAGGCACTCATTTGTCCGCAGTCTTCATTGCCAATCAGTCCATCGGGATTGTTGGGATAAAACTCCGAGCATATCTGGTGTATCAGTTCCTGTGTACGCCAGGGCTTGCCCGCATAGTTAAACAGGTAGGCCATGTGGTGGCTGGGTTCGTTGCCATGTGCATACTGGCCGATGAGGCCGGTAACATCCACCAGTTCTTTACCACTGAGTTTGCTGGTGGTGGTAAATAGCTCATTCAGTTTTTTGGCAAAGGCTTCGCTGCCGCCATAAAGTTTCTTCAACCCGTCAATATCCTGCTGTGTGGCAAAGGAGTAATGCCAGGAATTACCTTCCGTAAAGAAGTTGTTTATTTCAGTGGCTTCAAAAGGTGCATACCATGCTCCCTGCACTTTACCACGGATATGTTTGGTACGTGGGTCAAACAGGTTTCTGTATTGCAGGGCCCTGTTGCGGTAGATTTGATATACACTGTCGTTTCCGGTCCATTTGGCAAACTGTGCAATGCACCAGTCGTCGTAGGCATACTCCATCGTTTTGGAAGCACTTTCGTGGTCGTCATCATTACTCACAAAGCCCTGCTTCATGTATGCAGGCAGACCGTAGCGGTGGCTTTCTGCATAATCAGTCATGGCTTTCAGTGCCAGCTTCGTATCAAAATCACGGATGCCATTACGGTAGGCATCAGCAATAACGGGTACTGAGTGATAGCCAATCATACAGAATGTTTCGTTGCCGCTCAGTTCCCAAACCGGCATCATGCCGCCATTTTTATACTGGTTGAGGAAAGTGTTTATCCAGTCCTTTGTTCTTTCCCTGTTGATGATGGACATGAGGGGATGCAACGAACGGTATGTATCCCACAGGGAGAAAACGGTGTAGTTGGTAAACCCGTCAGCCTTGTGCACTTTTAAATCTGTGCCGCGGTAATCACCATTTACATCGGTATAAATATTAGGAGCAACCATGGTGTGATAGAGTGCAGTGTAGAAAGAAACCTGCTGGTCGTGGGTGCCGCCTTTAATTTCAATTTTACCTAGTTCTTTGTTCCATGCGGCAGTGGCGTTTTTCTTTACAAGGTTAAAATCCCAGGCAGGGATTTCGGTATCGAGGTTCAGTTTTGCATTTTCAGCACTTACGCCGGAGATACCAATTTTAAGCTGAACAGTTTTATTATCGCCCAGGCCGAAAGTGAAGTAAGACTTAATGTTCTTGCCTGATGCTTTATCAAGTTTTTTGACTAATGTATCGTTCAAAGCAATGCCATACTCTTTGATGGGTTGCTGAAAACGGATATAGAAATATACATACTGGTCTTTTGCCCAGTACTTACTGCGGCGCAGGCCCTTTACTTCATATTCGTTTACTATTTCGAGGGAGGATTCAAGTACTTCGTCACGGTGTTTCAGGTCGAGCAGTATTTTACCTTCTGTGGCAGCGGCATCGTACATGTAGGCATGCATACCCGAACGGTATGAAGTGGTGAGGGCGGCTTTGATATTGTGTTTATCAAGCAAAACTTCATAATAGCCAGGGCTTGCTTTTTCATTCGCATGAGAAAAGGGAGAAGCATATTCTTTGTTTTTCCATTTCACTTCGCCGGTAAAAGGCAGCAGCAGCACATCGCAGTAATCAGGCACACCGGTTCCGCTGAGGTGCGTATGAGAGAAGCCATAGATGGCAGAATCGGAGTAATGATAACCACCGCAGCCATCCCAGCCTTCAAGCCTTGTATCGGGACTGAGCTGCATCATTCCAAAAGGCATGGTGGCACCGGGAAATGTGTGGCCATGTCCGCCTGTGCCGATGAAGGGGTTAACAAGGGCAGTAAAATCAGTTTGGGCAAAAAGGGTTGTCT
>CALLZY010000159.1 GCA_937858715.1 uncultured Chitinophagaceae bacterium
GCTTCATGCTGAATATATCCATAACCGGTGTTGGGGTGATTGGGTTTAATTCCAATTGTTACCAGTGCATTAATATGGTTAACAAAACCAAGGGCCGTTTTCGTTGTTTTTACAAACTCTTCGGTTTCAGTAATCAGGTGGTCGGCCGGCGCTGCAATCATCAGAGCCTTGGGGTCTTTTTGCATCAGCTTAAAAGCCATATAGGCAATGCAGGGTGCTGTATTCTTTCTCGAAGGCTCGGCCAGAATATTTTCTTCAGCAATATCATGCAGTTGCTTTTTTACTATCGGTACATATTCCTCAGTAGTGATTACATAAATATTTTCTTTAGGAATAAACTTTGCGTACCGGCTGTATGTCTGCTGAATCAGCGTTTTGCCTGTTCCCAGTATATCAAGAAACTGTTTCGGGTGTGCAGTTCTGCTCATTGGCCAGAAGCGGCTGCCGATGCCACCCGCCATTATTGCTACGTAGTGATGTTTGTTCATTATTATGCAAAATTACTGATGCTGTCTCTATTTTCTTATTATGCTGTCTTTAATAAAAATTATTTGTCTGTCTTCGTTGTGGAAAAAAGAGGAGTCTGTGTCGGGAACATAAAAATCGGGCAAAACCCCTGACGCCTTAAGTGCTGCCCCATTCGTATAATGCAGCCTTGCATACGAAAACCGCAATTTAATGCGGCTATTGGGAAGTTTGTATTCAATATTGGTAAACCCGTTTCCAGACTGACCGCCGCCGCCAGTTTCTGTGCCTACAACTTTGCCGGTTCCCGAATTTTTCACCAGTGCTGCCAAGTATGATGCTGAAGACATTACCCCGGCATTTGTAATCACAAAAACGTTTCCTGTGTACCTGTTTTCTGAAGGCAACCATTCTTCATTAAGAGAATCTGCATAAGCATATTTAAAGGGGGCAATTTTTACGAATTCATTTTTAATATTATCATTTATTTCTTCAATCTCTGCGCTGCCGTAGCTATCTGACAGGTAACTGACATATGGCAATTTTTTTAGTTTGGTATAAACCGCCTTGTATTCATTAAATGGCTTATTGGTGAGATAGGAAAAAACAAGAAAGCTCTCATATAAATAACCACCGTCATTTTCCCTGATATCAATAAGAAGATTGTTGCATTCCGGCTTTTTTCGTAACAACTCAAATGAATTACTTATAAAACTTTTGAAAGCATTTCTTTGATTTTTTGAAGAAAACTCAAACGTTGAAAGCCGTAATATAGCGTATCCGCTGCTTTCGTTTATGTCAAGAAAATAGGGCACATCTGTTTGGTCAAGATAGTACCGGTTAGCCTCCCGCTTGTACAGTTCATCAAGGTTTACCGATTTGACTATTTCAAGGCGGTTGATATTACCAACCGTATCTTTCAATGAAACAGAAAACTCTTTATATCCGCCGTAACGGGCATAAAACTGAAATCCAAAATCTGTCGCAGCAAGTACTTTTTGTGTGTGTTCCTGAGTACCATCAACGGGGTTATACACTGAAAGACTTTTTAAAATTTCTTCTGCAGGAATATTATTGACAGAAATTATTTCTGTGCCATGCGGAAAGTCATCATCAGCGTTTACGAGAAGTTTATTGTCGATCAATATAACCGGCAACGGAAAAAACAATACCCTGTTGTAAAGGGTATCAATAACATCAGCCGGCAAAGAGATAAATGAATGGGCGTCTTTAATTTCATTAATGAAGAAGAAAATTTTGTTGTAAAACTCACCCAAAGTAAGGTTTCCATTTAAAGTGCCATACAGACTATCCAGTATTTTTTCTGATTGTGCTTCGTTCAGGTAAACATTCAGAGAAGGATGTGCAGCATCGAGAATTCTCCGGAATACCGTAAAATCTTCTTTTAATTGTTTTTCTCCGATTTTTTTTTGCAGAGGATCTGTTTCTTTCTCAGAATTACAGCCCAAAAAAATGATAGATAAATAACTGAACGCTGCTATTGATAACAAACGCCTCATCTTATATCAATCCCTCTCTTATTAAATCATGTAAATGAATGATGCCAGCATATTTTCCGTTATCGGTAACAGCCAGTTGTGAAATTTCGTACCGGCGCAATAAATCCAGGGCATTAACCGCCAATTCGCTTTCGCTAATTGTCTTTGGGTTTTTCGTCATTATAGCCTCGGCTTTAATTGTATTAATGTCTGCATCTTTTTCAAGCATACGGCGCAGGTCGCCATCTGTGATAATGCCCAGCAGTATTCCTGAATTATCAACAACGGCAGTTACTCCAAGCCTTTTTTTCGTCATCTCCATAATCACTTCTTTCAATGACTGGCTGGCAAGTACTTGTGGCTTTTCATTGTTGGCACACAAATCGGCTACCCGCAGGTATAGTTTTTTTCCCAGCGCACCACCGGGATGAAACTTGGCAAAATCGTCGCTTTGAAAACCCTTTAACTCCATCAGGCAAATAGCCAGTGCATCACCCATTACTAACTGGGCAGTAGTACTGGTGGTTGGGGCCAGGTTATTGGGGCAGGCTTCCTGAGATACAGTCGTATTAATGAGGTAATGAGCATTTTTTGCCAGAAAAGAGTCGGAGTTACCTGCAATAGCGATAATAGTATTTCCAAAATTCCGGATAAGCGGAATCAACACTTTTATTTCCGGGCTTTCACCGCTTTTGCTGATAACAATTACCACATCCTCCTGCTGTATCATGCCTAAATCGCCGTGAATAGCATCTGCTGCATGCATAAACAGTGAAGGTGTTCCGGTTGAGTTTAGTGTGGCTGCAATTTTCTGGGCAATAATGGCGCTTTTTCCAATGCCTGAGACTACCACACGGCCCTTGCTTTCTGCTATGCTTTTTACCGCATTTTCAAAGTCTTTATTAACAAACGCAGAAAGGCCGTCAATAGAACGGGCTTCCAAGTCAATGGTTCTGAGGGCTATTTGTTTTACTGATGCAGGCATAACAATCGGGCAAAATTATGTTTTTTAAACAGAAAAGAAGATGAACTATGAACAGAGTCTTTTTTTAACGATTTCTCAACCCAAAACAGATAAAACAGTTGTAAATTCGCTGCCCTTCTTCAAAAAGAAGGTTCATTTCTCAGAAATGGTTAAGGAATGTGAGTGAACTTCACGGAAATCAGTTCAGCATTTTGCTGTATAAAGATAACGGGCAATACCTCGGCCCAACCGCAAAAAACCGCACATAAAATAACTTACCTGCCGTTTCGGAGATTGGTCAAAAAGGAGTACCTTAAAGTATTCGCCATAAGAAAAGTGTGAAAGCCCGAAGGGTTCCTTCGGGGAAATTTTAGAGTAATGGGAACAACAACAGTTAAAAAATCCGCCGCCACGAAACCTGCCGCCACCAAAAAGGTAGCTAAAACAAAAGAAACAAAACCTTCTTCCTCAAAAATCAGGTTTGACCTGCACAAGTCGCTGCAGGAATTTTTTGGATTTGACTCTTTTAAGGGTACGCAGGAAAAAGCAATTGAATCTCTGCTGGCCGGCCACGATACATTTGTTATCATGCCTACCGGTGGCGGAAAAAGCCTTTGCTACCAGTTGCCCGCCATGGTAAGCGAAGGAGTAGCCATTATCGTTTCTCCCCTTATTGCCCTTATGAAAAACCAGGTTGATCTGGTGCGGGGATACAGCAGCAACGACGAGGTGGCCCACTTTCTGAACTCCACCCTTACTAAAAAAGAAATAAAGGAAGTGCATGACGACCTGCAAACAGGCAAAACCAAAATGCTTTATGTGGCACCGGAAACGCTTACCAAGCAGGATAACCTTGAATTTTTTTCCGATCTGAAAATATCATTTTTTGCTGTTGACGAAGCACATTGTATTTCTGAATGGGGCCATGACTTCAGGCCAGAATACCGCCGCCTGCGGGAAATGATGGTGCAGATAAACCCCGATGTGCCGGTGATTGCCCTCACTGCCACCGCCACACCAAAAGTGCAAAGCGATATCATCAAAAACCTTGACCTGCGCAACCCGAATGTGTTCATTTCATCTTTTAACCGGCCAAACCTTTATTATGAGGTTTTACCCAAAATAAAGAAGGCGCAGACCGATGAAAACATTGTCCGCTTTATTAAGGGAATGAAAAATAAAAGCGGCATTATCTATACACTTAACCGAAAAACGACAGAAGAGCTGGCCGATGTGCTGATGGCAAATGGTATTAAAGCGGTGGCTTACCATGCTGGCCTTGATAGCAAGCTCCGGTCTGAGCGGCAGGACCAGTTTTTAAATGAAGATGTACAGGTTATTTGCGCCACTATTGCCTTTGGCATGGGTATAGACAAGCCCGACATCAGGTTTGTAATACATTATAATATTCCAAAGTCGATTGAAAACTACTACCAGGAAACGGGCCGTGCCGGCCGTGATGGACTGGAAGGAAAATGTGTTCTGTATTATTCACACAAAGATGTAAGCAAACTGGAACACCTGATGCGGGATAAACCGCTAAGTGAACGGGAAGTGGGGGCTCAATTAATAAACGAAACTGTCGCCTATGCTGAAACAGGTGTATGCCGCCGCAAATTGCTGATGAGCTATTTTGGCGAGGAATATGAAAAAGAAAACTGCGGCGAATGTGACAACTGTAAACATCCGAAGGAGCGAATTGAAGTTAAAGACGAGGCCGTAATTGTATTAAAAGCAATCCGGGACCTGGATGAACGCTTTGCCACCGATTATGTGGTGCAGATAATTATCGGAAAACTCACTCCGCAGATACAGATGTTCCGTCATGAGGGACTGGAATCTTTTGCCAGCGGCAACGACAGGGATACTCATTTCTGGAATTCATTGATACGGCAGTTATTGCTTGAAGGATTGTTATCAAAAGATATAGAAGAATATGGTGTGCTGAAGTTTACAAAAAAGGGAGATGCCTTTTTGAAGAAACCGAAATCCTTCAAGATAGTTCTCAACACCATGTATAACGATGCGAACGCCGATGATGAGGAAGGTACAGAGGCGACAAATGGTGCCGCTACCGATGAGCAACTTTTTGAAATGCTGAAAGAGCTTCGCCAGAAAGAAGCGAAGAAAAAGGGGTTACCTCCTTTCGTTATCTTCCTGGAATCATCACTGCAGGATATGTCAACTTTCTATCCTATTACTCTCGAAGGGCTTGAAAAATGCCAGGGCGTAAGCAAAGGCAAAGCGCTGAAATATGGAAAACCCTTTGTGGAACTGATAGCCAGGTATGTGGAAGAGAATAATATTGAGCGGCCCGATGATTTTGTGATGAAAAGTGTGGTTAACAAAAGCGGCAGCAAGGTTTATATAATTCAGAATACAGACAAGAAGGTCTCTCTTGAAACCATTGCTAAGAATAAAGGCTGGCGAATGGACGAAATGCTGGAAGAGATGGAAACTATTGCCGCAAGCGGCACCAAGCTCAATCTTGACTACGCAATTGATGAAATGCTTGACGAAGACGACCAGGACGAGATTATAGAATACTTCAAAAGTTGCGAAACATCCTCGTTACAGGTGGCTCAGGAAGAGTTGGCGGAGTACAATTTCAACTGGGAGCAACTGAAAATCATGCGGATAAAGTTTTTGAGCGAATACGGCATGTAAATCAATATTTTAGAATTGCTATTTTAGATTTCAGATTTTGGGGTGTTCCTTCTATATTTGCAGCCCCGAAGCACAAAAGCAAGGCTAGGCTTCCACTTACCAAGCCGATGTGTTTCAGGAATGGTGCGGTAGCTCAGTTGGTAGAGCAAAGGACTGAAAATCCTTGTGTCGGCGGTTCGATCCCGCCCCACACCACA
>CALLZY010000160.1 GCA_937858715.1 uncultured Chitinophagaceae bacterium
GAAATCCTTTCACAAAAAGGAAGTGGTGCTGCATACAAAATTGCTTACCTGCCAAAAGAAATCGCTACCAGCCAGGAAACAGTTAACACTGCGCTGAACAACGCCAACCAGTTCTTTGGCGAAGCAAAGGATGCAAAAGGGTTTGATGCCGCTTATGAAAAAAACTGGAAAACAAAAGGTTCTGTAAAAAGCGTTGCTACAAACATTAAACCGGCTGATGCGCAATTGCAGGGCATTGGTTTCTCCCGTGAGCTGGTAAGAAATATTTATGCAGCAAAGAAAGGCGACATCGTTAAACCCGAAAGAGTTGGCGACCAGTATATCGTGGCATTGGTAACAGATGTGTATGAAGAAGGCACACAGTCTCCCGCCCTGGCAAGAATGATGGTAGAGCCGCTGCTGCGTAATAAAAAGAAAGCTGAAATCCTGAAAAAGAAAGTAGGTACCGTTACTACTCTTGAGGCAGCCGGCAACATGCTGAATGGTGCGATGGTACAGGTGGCAGACAGTTTGCGCATAGATGCCCGCCAGTCTAAGTCTATGGGCTTCGAGCCGAAAGTACTGGGTGCCGCATTCAATCCTGCTAACAAAGGAAAGGTTGTGAACGAAGCACTTGAAGGTTCACAAGGTGTTTATGTGATTCGTGTGGATGAGGTAACTTCAACACCGGTTACGGTAGGAAGTGTTGACGACCAGCGTAAAGCGATGGCACAACAGAAAAAGCAAATGCTTGGTAATCCGCTGGGAGCCCTCAGAAACGCTGCAACAATTAAAGATAAAAGAGCCGACAGGTTTTAATATTTTTTAGAAACAATAGCTAACTATCCCGTCCCGTTTCAACGAGGCGGGATTTTCTTTTTACGCAACACGAAACAACTCACCGGCCCTATTTGTTATTTTTACATATTGATTGAAAGAAAATGAGTGAGCCAATTATTAATAAAGTAGCCGAAAGCGGCCTGATAACACTTGACCTGGAGCAGTATTTTCCAAAAGGAGAAACGGCGGTGTTTGATCTGAAGGATTACCTCTTTATGGGAATGATACTGAAAGAAAAAGATTACCGGGAAGCACTAAAAGCAAAAGACTGGAGCGGATACAAAGACAAAAACGTGGCGCTGGTTTGCACAGCTGATGCCATCATACCCGTGTGGGCCTGGATGCTGGCTGCAACGTACCTGCAGCCTGTTGCTAAAGAACTGGTGATGGGCGATGAAAAGGAATTGCACAAAACACTTTTTATTAAAAACCTTTCTGCTGTTAACGTAAATGAGTTTGAAGATAAAAGAGTGGTGATAAAAGGCTGCGGCGAAACGCCAATACCAGATTATGTATATATGGAAATTACCCGGCTGCTCCGACCGGTTGTTAAGAGTATAATGTATGGCGAACCCTGCAGTACCGTGCCGGTGTATAAGAAGTCAACAGTCAACAGTCAATAGACCATAGCCTGGGGCCGATTCACTCAGCCAACATTTGTTGTAACGAAATTTGGCTTCTGCTTATAATGATTATTCTCAGAAAATCTTTTCTACGCAGGTATTAGCTGTGGTCTGCCGACCATTGACTATGGACTTTTTTAAAACCACCCCCTTCTCCTGAACATCCACAGCATTCCCACCGGAATAATCAGCATCAGCGATACGGCAACATAGAAGCCCCACTGCTGGTGAAAGAAATTAACATTGGTGTCGAAGTTCATTCCGAATATGCCGCCAATGACTGTGGCGGGGGCCAGTAAGCAGGTTACTATTGCCATCACCTTCATTACTTCGTTCATCTTCAGGTTTACGTTATTGATATGAAGGTCCTGCATACTCACCATTACATCCCGGTGGTTTTCGGCAAGATCAATAGCCTGAACAATATGGTCGTAAACATCTTTATAGTACTTGGTGTGCCGGTCTTCAAGCAGTTCGTTGTCGCTTCTCAAAAACCCGTTTACCAATTCCCTTACCGGCGTAAAATTTCTTTTCAATACAATCAGTTCTTTGCGCAACTGTGTGATGTGTGCCAGCACATGAGGGTTGTTTCCTCTTGTAACCTCTTCTTCCACATCTTCAATCCTGTTGCCCAGCTTTTCCATTACAATAAAATAGTTGTCAACGATCATGTCAAGCAGCACATAGCAAAGCAAGTCTGCGGTCCTTTGCCTTAGTTTGCTGTTTGCCACCCTCAGTTTTTCCCTTACCGGGTTAAAAACATCCCGCCTCGCATCTTCCTGGAAGCTGATAACAACATCCTTCGCAAGAATGATACTTATCTGCTCCTGCTCCACGGCATTTTTTTCGTTGTTATAATAAAGCATGTTCAGCAAACAGAAAATACTGTTGTCCGCCTCGTCCATCTTTGGCCGCTGGTTCATGCTGAGAATATCTTCTATCACCAGCGGGTGAATATCAAAATGTGTGCACACGGCTTCCACATCAGCCTTTCTCAGCCCGTCAATATTTATCCAGGTGGTGCGGCCGCTTTGTTTATAAGGGAAACACCCTTCAACAGAAGACAGTTTTCTTTCTTCCAGGTGTTCGGCATCATAATCATAGACTGTTACTATCACCTCTTTCGCTTCTTCACGCAAAGGCTCCACCGTTGGGTTTACAGATAAAATTTCCTTAGTCCTTTTTGTGGTAAACAAATTGGGCAGGTAGAGATACTTCAGGTATTTGTCGGGGCGAAGGCTTTCCATGTTCATAAAAGGAAAGGTAGTAAAGATTTAAAACAGGCAAAAGCATCCGCTTGTAAAAAAACATTTGGCAGGAGCTGTTTGTTTTAAGAATTTCAATACTCAAACCACATTGCATGAGAAAGTTTTTTCTGTTTTGCCTGTTAAGCATCGCCTTTTATGCGCAGTCGCAAGTAAGACTGGAGCAATTTAAAACCATGAAGCCCCGCAATATCGGCCCCGCCAGTATGAGCGGCCGGGTTACGGCGATAGATGCTCTTTATTCCAATCCTGAAATAATTTTTATTGGTTCTGCCAGTGGAGGTGTGTGGAAAACAGAAAACGGCGGCGCATCCTGGAATCCAATTTTTGATGAACAGCCGTTATTAAACATCGGAGCATTAAAAATTCAGCAGAATAACCCTGCCGTTATGTGGGTGGGCACCGGCGAAGGCAATCCCCGCAACTCACTCAACTTGGGCGAAGGAATTTTCAAAACATTAGATGGTGGAAAAACATGGAAACGAATGGGACTTGAAAAAACAAGAAACATTCATCGTATCATTATTGATCCAACGAACCCTAACACAGTCTATGTTGCGGCAATTGGAAACCCGTATGGCGTTCATCCGGAAAGAGGCGTTTATAAAACAACAGATGGCGGCGACACCTGGCAACGTCTTTTATACACCAACGACACATCAGGCTGCGCCGAGCTGGTGATGGACCCATCTAATCCGAACAAACTTATTGCAAACATGTGGCAGCACCAGCGCAAGCCGTATTTCTTCAACAGCGGTGGCCCCGGCAGCGGCATTTATATTACCGTGGACGGCGGAAAGAACTGGAAAAAAATGGGTAAAGAAGATGGCCTGCCCGGCGGAAATATTGGCCGTTGCGGACTCGCCTTTTCTTCCTCCATGCCCAACCGGGTATATGCAAAAGTGGAAGCAGAGAAAAACGGGTTTTACCGCAGCGATGACGGCGGCTTTACCTGGAGCCTTGTAAACAGCGACCCGGAGCAGGTAACCGACCGGCCTTTTTACTACAACGAAATTTATGTGGACCCTAAAAATGAAAACCGTATTTATGATATTCATTCCACCGTTACATTAAGTGAAGATGGTGGCAAGTCGTTCACTACTTTAATTCCTTTCAGGGGCATACACCCCGACCACCACGCCTGGTGGAATCATCCCACTAATGAAAATCTGATTATCGAAGGAAATGACGGAGGTATCGGCATCAGCAAAGACCGTGGCAAAACCTGGAAGTTTGATGAACAACTTCCCTTCGGTCAGTTCTATCATATAAATGTTGATAACGAAATTCCCTACAACGTAATGGGCGGCCTGCAGGACAATGGAAGCTGGCGGGGCCCTGCATATACCTGGATCAACGGCGGCATTCGCAATTTTTACTGGGAAAGCCTGATGGGCGGCGACGGTTTTGATGTAGTGCCCGACCCCACCGACAGCAAATGGGTATATGCCATGAGCCAGGGCGGCGCATTGGGCCGTTATAATTTTTCAACCGGGCAAAGAGAAAGCATCAAGCCTCCAGCGCCTGATGCAAAAACAAAAATGCGTTTCAACTGGAACAGCGCATTGGCCATCGACCCGTTCGACCCCAGCACTATTTATTACGGAAGCCAGTTTTTAAATAAGAGTACTGATAAAGGAACCACCTGGCAAATTATTTCGCCCGATTTAACCACCAACGATTCCACACAGCAGGTTGAAGAAACAGGAGGGCTTACGCTTGACATCACCAACGCCGAAAACTATAATACCATAATGGCCATTGCGCCTTCGGCAAAAAACAGGAATGTAATTTGGGTGGGCACCGATGATGGTAATGTGCAACTGACAAAAGACGGCGGAAAAACATGGACTAATTTCCGCGGAAAAATTCCCGGAATGAATGTGGGTGCATGGATCACACAAATACAAGCCAGCCGTCACAACGAGGCCGAAGCCTTTGTCGTCTGCAACGATTACCGCCGCGGCGATTTTAGTATTACCGTTTTCCGCACAAAAGATTTTGGCAAAACATGGGAGAATATTGTAGCCAATAAAGGTCTGAAAGGATATGCCCTTTGTATGATACAGGATCCGGCAGAACCCAATTTGATTTTTGTAGGAACAGAACATGGCCTGTGGGTAAGCCTCGACAATGCAAAAACTTTTCAGCAATGGAAAAATGGCTATCCGTCCGTTTCAACTTACGACCTGGCCATACAGGAACGGGAAGCAGACCTGGTGATTGCCACATTCGGCCGTGCCATCTGGGTGCTTGACGATATTCGTCCGCTGCGGGCCGCAGCAAAAAACAACGGAGCCGCACCGGCAAAAAAACTTACTGTATTTGAACCGCCAGTTGCCACACAGGCACAATACAGAAATGCTCCCGGTTACGAGTGGAGCACCTGGGGCATGTATGAAGGCGAAAACAGGAGAAGAGGCGCCATGCTTTCTTTCTTTGTGACGCCAAACAATCCGAAAGATTCCGCATTCACCAAACAAAGAACAGATAGTGTGCTGGTAAAAGTATTTGACGGGCAGCAGAAGCAAATCCGCTCCTTCAAAGCAAAAGCAGACACCGGCCTCAATCGCATTTACTGGAATTTTGAAACCATCAGCTACCGCCAGCCCGGCTCACCCAAACCAAAACCCGGATCTCCGGAGCTTGGCAATGGCATTCCGGCATTCCCCGGAACATACAAAGCAGTGTTTACGCTGGGCAAAGAAACAGACTCAGCAACCATTACAGTAAACCCCGACCCGAGAGTTGATGTAAAGAAAGAAGTGTATGATGCCAAGAAACAGATGATTGAACGGCTGCAGGTGTCGGTTGATAAATTTGCCGCTGCAGTTGATAATATTCTGGATGCAGAAGAAACCATTACCAAACTGGAAGCAAACCTCAAAGGTGCCGAAGGTAAAGACGCCGATAGCCTGCGCAGGGCGGTTAGTGCAATGAAGGCAGACATTAAAAAATTACGGGAACCCATCTTTGGCCGCAGTAGCGAAAAGCAGGGCATCAACCGGTTTGGCGACCGCACCACCATGTCGGTATTGCAGGTGGCAAGAGTTGAAGTAATGGGAAAAATGTCTGCACC
>CALLZY010000161.1 GCA_937858715.1 uncultured Chitinophagaceae bacterium
ACCTGGTAGTCGAGCCTTACACCCAGAAAACTTTTCTGCTGGAAGCCAAAGGCCTGGTTATTTTCATAATTAATGCTTACCGGAATACCGGAATTAATAACGGCCTGGTTGGTAACCCGTAGGGTTCCCAGGTCATAATTTATTTCATAATCCACATTTTCCTGAAGCACCTGCCCGTTGGCAGTAACTGTTACCGAGCCACGGGGAATATTGTATCCCAACTGGTATTCGCTGGTACCACCGCCCGGTGTGCCCGAAGATTTTGATTTGCCCACAATCTTAAACCGGTTAAGGTTGGCATAGGTTTGGGCAATGGCCTTAATGGTATCGTACAGCGGGTAATACAAGTACTTGTTTCGCTGTGCCTGGGTTGAATACACATAGTCCAAATCATGACCGAAAGGCTCCAGCACGGGGAAGATGATACGGCTTTGCGATGAAATAATGGTATAGCCTTCCACAAAGTCAAACACACCATCCGGCTGCGGGTCGTTCTGGTTATTCAGCCGGTCGAGATTTGTTAGTGAAATAAGCGGCTGGCCCTGGTGCTGACTGATAACATCAGTGGGCGGCAGGTAACGCTTCTCACCAAGGCTTGGCTCTTCGTAAGTAAGATCGAGACGGAAATCCTGTCTTTCCAGCTGGCCATAACCTACTGAATACACATTCTTCATCATCAAATCCCAAATAGGAAGATTGGTACGCTGAGAAGTTGCTTTCAGTAATTTAAGGAACAGCAGTTTCTGAGAATTACCGGTTGAATCCGGCGGCACATCCTGCGAAAACTCACCTACCTGGAACACTCTTCCATTATAAGTGTACTGGTAGGCTATCCCGAGTACTTCATCAGGCTGCAACGGCTGATTGAGTGATAGAAAACCAATCTGCGGGTTGAAATAATATTCAGTTGGCTGCAGTTTCCTGGCAAATGTTTTTTCAAAATCCTGTACAGGCAGAAGTCCCAACCCTGTTAACTGGCTTTGGGATGTGGAAGAATTTCTGTAAGCAGGATTAGAATTTAAAATCGAGTAAAGATTATTGGCTCCGTTATTAGGTAAATCGCTTGGCGTTCCCGACAATACGGTTGTGTTATAAGGATTGTTTTCGCCCAGATCCATAAAGCCCACCACATCTCTTACATCGGTTGTAGTACCATTTCTGTTTGTCACCCACACTTCCACTCTTTGAATAATCACCCTTGAATTAACAACAGGCAATTTTTCCATTGACTTGTTGTAATTCTTTCTGAAGTACTGTCCCATCAAAAAGTGCCGGTTTTCATCGTATTCATCAGCTTTCAGCGAAAAACTTTGTGCTGATGTGCCGCCCTGCAGGTTTTGTGTCTGCCGTTGTGATTGCTGATTGGCAAAAACCGATGTAATGAAAAGCTTGCCGAACTGCAACTGTGTTTTTACACCGAATAAAGATTGTGCACCCGGAATCAGCGTTCCTTTAGATGCAAAACTTGTATTACCTGCCTGGAACTGCTTGATAATGTCGTCGTCCTTTCCCCTGAAATCAAGTTTCAGCTGGTTCTCAAAATTGAAGTTGGCCAGTGTGTTGTAGTTGATTGGCAACTTCAGTTTTTCACCAATGCTTGCATCCATCTGCAACTGGGAGTTCATGTTAAAATCCAGACCGCCATTCTTTCTTGCTCTTTCAGGTAAGGTCGGATTTTGAATGTTTTGTCCCTGGTAGCCTGCCAGAAAATCAACATAACCAGTCGGACGGATGTCAATCTTTACTTTTCCGTCAGGTCCGGCACCCATTATGCGGTTAAACCAGTCGTTTGACACTTTGAACTTGGGCTTAAACTGCCTGCGGTTCATATTTGCAAGCAGGCTTGCCCTTTTTTTGAAATAATCTTCCTCGTCTTTTTTGCCCTGCAGCCTTACAAACTCATCCATGCTGAAAGCTGTAGGGGTGCGGTAGTATTTATTTCCAATTTTTTCTACAATGTAATACTGCTTTGTGCGGGGGTCATATTCAATTGTTCTTTTGATAAAAGCTGTATCCTTCAGGTCGAAAGTATTTCGGTTAGGATAGCTGTAGGGATCGCCATACCTGTCCTTAATGGGATTTTTTGAAGTATCGGGAATAAATCCGTTCCTGTAATAGAAACCGGGGTTTCCATCGGCAGCAGCACCCCGCAATAATGCTACAAACATAAATGCGGTGCATAAGAGTGGCCGTAAAATATGAAAAGTTCTAAGGTTCAATGTTTCTCCAATCAATTAGTTTCCAGTAAATAAGAGTTTTGCTACAAGGTACGGAGTGCCTGTTTAATCAGTTCCTCAACGGATAATGCCGGATTGGCTGCCATCGTTTTTTCCAAAGCCTGGGCGGCAGCCTGCCTGTTAATGCCCAAAGCCAGCAGAGCATTTAACGCATCCTGCTGCAAAGTATTGTTTTTCAGTGACAAAATATTTGTTTCCAGCGGCTGTTTTGCCATTTTATCCCTGAGTTCCAATACTAAACGTTCGGCGGTCTTTTTCCCGATTCCTTTTATCCCTTCAAGGGTCTTCACATCACCGCCGGAAATAGCCCTTGCCAGTTCTTCCGGTTTCATGTATGACAGCATCACCCTTGCTGTTGTTGCACCAATGCCCGATACATTAATCAGGTGCTGAAACATTTCCTTTTCAGATGTATCAGCGAAGCCAAAAAGCAGGTGTGCATCTTCCCGGATGATCAGTACTGTATAGAGCAGCCCCTCTTCAAGATTTTGAATTTTTGAGTATGTATTTAAGCTAATCTGCACTTCGTAGCCCACACCGCTTACATCAACCTGCACCAGTGCCGGTGTTTTATGCGCAAAGCGACCTTTCAGGAATGCAATCATAGCTGCGAAAATAAGAAAAGAGGCCGATGCCTCCGGCGGAAGGATACAAAAAGATGTTTCACCGTTCTGCCTTAACTTTGGCCACTTTTATTAATACTTGAAGCATGAGCAATAAAAAAATTACAGCCGCCATTACAGCAATTGGCGGATATGTGCCACAGGATGTGTTGACAAATTTTGACCTGGAGAAGATAGTTGATACCAATGACGAATGGATACGTACCCGTACCGGTATTTCTGAAAGAAGAATTCTGAAAGGTGAAGGACTTGCCACCTCTGACATGGTGGTACCGGCTGTAAGACAGTTATGCGAGAAAAGAGGCATCAGCCCCGAAGAAATAGATTGCCTGATTGTAGGCACCGTAACCCCTGATATGATTTTTCCCTCTACTTCAAATATCGCCTGCGATAAATTAGGCGCTAAAAATGCCTGGGGATTTGATTTACTGGCTGCCTGTTCAGGTTTTTTGTTTTCACTTACAACCGGTGTATCATTGATTGAAAGCGGCCGCTATAAAAAAGTGGTGGTTTGTGGCGCCGATAAAATGAGTTCGATAATAGATTACCAGGACAGGGCAACCTGCATCATCTTCGGCGACGGTGCGGGTGCTGTATTGCTGGAGCCCAATGAAGAAGGCCTTGGCATACAGGATTCGTTGTTAAGAACGGATGGCAGCGGCGGACAATACCTGCATATGAAAGCAGGAGGCTCGAAGAAACCTGCATCGATTGAAACTGTTACGGCCAGGGAACATTATGCTTTTCAGGACGGACAGCCGGTTTTTAAGTTTGCCGTAAAAGGTATGGCTGATGTAAGTGCCGAATTACTTGAAAGAAACAATCTTACCGGGGATGATATTTCCTGGCTGGTGCCGCACCAGGCCAATTTGCGCATTATTGATGCCACAGCCAACAGAATAGGCCTTCCAAAAGAGAAAGTGATGATAAATATCCAGAAATTTGGAAATACAACAGCCGGTACTATTCCACTCTGCCTTTGGGAATGGGAAAGCCAGTTAAAAAAAGGTGACAACATTGTCCTCGCCGCTTTCGGAGGCGGTTTTACCTGGGGTGCCACTTTAGTGAAGTGGGCCTACGATGCCAAATAAGAAAATTCAGCCTTTTCTATGTTATTCGGTTTTCGAATAATTCAGTAAGCAGGAGGATGCTTGCTGGAAGAATACTGATATGCGTAAACATATCATCCTGGTTCTTTTTTTGTAGCAACCCATAAAATCTGTTTTAATGATTAACCGTCAAAGCAAAAAATTTCTAAAATCCGTACTGAAATTATTCCTGATTTACCTGATAGCCGTACCTGCCGTTTATTTTGTACTTGACAGCGAAAGTTTCAAAGAACATCTAAAAGAAGACCCCTTTATTTTTATTCTCATTCTGGCGGGCATTGCATTAGGCATTGCACTGCTCCTTACCTTTTGGCTTCGCCGGGATCCGGAAATGAAAGAGTGGTAATCATGATGAGCCGGGTATAAATTACTGATCCGGCCATAATGATTATTAAACTACTTTTGGCTGCTTATTTTTAACTACAATAATAATCAGCAATGGATAAAAATTTTCAGGTTTCCGGTTGGAGCTCAATAGCAGTGCATGGTGGCCACAAAAAGGATCCTATGTATGCACACCTCGTTCCCATTTATGCAAGCAGTACTTATGAATTTGATTCCGCCGAGCAGGGCATGCGCCGTTTTGGCGGACAGGAGCAAGGATACATTTACAGCAGATGGGGTAACCCAACCATAAATGAAGCAGAAGAAAAAATTGCCCTTCTTGAATGTTTCGGTTTAAATATGGAAGCTAAAGGTATTCTTCATGCTTCCGGCATGGCTGCCATCACCACACTGATGCTTGCCACTTTGAAATCAGGGGATAAAATTCTTTCTCACTACTCATTGTATGGCGGCACAAATGAACTGCTTATCAAAGTATTACCCGAATTAAACATCACTCCTGTAATTGCTGATCTCAGGAATTTAGATGAGGCAGAGAAAATGCTGAAATCAGATTCATCCATTAAAATGGTTTACCTGGAAACACCGGCTAACCCCACCATTCAGTGTGTGGATATTGAAGAACTCACAAAACTTGCCAAACAGTATAACTGCATAGTGGCCTGCGATAATACATTCGCCACGCCTTACCTGCAGCAACCTTTCAGGTATGGTGTTGATTTTATTATTCATTCCACTACAAAATTCCTGAACGGACATGGCACTGCCATTGGAGGCATCCTTCTGGGTAAAGACATTGAATTCATGAATACCAAATGCACAAAATTTCATCGGCTGCTTGGTTCAAATTCAAATCCTTTTGATGCCTTTATGCTGATACAAGGAATGAAAACACTCGAAGTAAGAATGGAACGGCATTGCCATAATGCTATGGAAGTTGCCAACTACTTAGATACACACCCGGCAGTGGCCAAAGTAAACTATACCGGCTTAGAGCATCACCCTGACCAATATATTGCCCTTAAGCAAATGAAACATCCGGGTGGTATGCTCAGTTTTGAACTGAAAGGCGGAATTGAAGCTGGCAAAGCTTTCCTGAACAAATTAAAAATGTGTGTGAGAACTGTTTCGCTTGGCACCTGCGATTCATTGCTTTCACATCCTGCATCAATGACACATGCAGGTGTGCCAAAAGAAGAAAGAGAGAAATATGGCATTACCGATGGGCTGATAAGGATGAATGTAGGCATAGAAAATGTGCAGGATATAATCAACGATCTGGCACAAGCATTAAACTAATCGAACAAAAATGGGAATACAAATTCGCAGAGCAGTAAGTGAAGATTGCCCAAGACTTCTTGAACTGGTTAAAGAACTTGCTGTTTATGAAAGAGCCCCGGAGGAGGTAACTGTTTCACTGAAGCACTTTGTTGATAGTGGTTTTGGAGAGCAACCTGTATGGTGGGCTTTTGTTGCTGAAGAAAATGGTATAATTCTCGGGTTCGCATTATACTACATCCGTTACTCAACCTGGAAGGGGCAGGCCATGTACCTGGAAGATATACTGGTAACCGAACAGGCAAGGGGAAAAGGAATAGGTAAAATGCTTTTTGATAAGTTGATTGAAGAAGCAAAAGAAAAAAACTTCAACCGCATTACCTGGCAGGTGCTTGAATGGAATGAGCCGGCAATAAACTTTTACAAGAAGTATAATACAAATTTTGACCCGGAATGGATCAATGGAATTATTGATATTAACTAATGGTTAGCATACACCATCAACCTGCATTTCTTTATTAATTTTCTGAACAAGGCCCTGCAGTACCTTGCCCGGACCAGCTTCCGTAAACCGGGATGCTCCGTCGGCAATCATTGCCTGTACACTTTGCGTCCAGCGAACTGCACCTGTTAGCTGGTCAATAAGGTTTTGTTTTATTTCGTCTTTATCCATAACAGCCTTCGCTGCTACGTTCTGATAAACCGCACAGGTGGGAGTATGAAATTTTGTAGATAAAATAGCGGCCGCCAACTCCTCTTTTGCAGGCAACATTAGCGGAGAATGAAAAGCACCGCCCACCGGCAGCACTAATGCTCTTTTTGCCCCTGCTGCTTTCATTCTTTCACAGGCTATATCAATACCTTCCTTGCTGCCACTTACTACTAATTGTCCGGGGCAGTTATAGTTTGCAGGAACCACCACTTCACCCGTTTCATCCTGTACTTGTTTGCAAATCTCTTCCACTTTATCATCTGCAAGGTTCAATACAGCTGCCATTGTTGATGGTTTTGCTTCACAGGCTTTCTGCATGGCCTTCGCCCTGATAGAAACAAGCTGCAGTGCATCTTCAAAACTTAAAGTGCCATTTGCCACCAGCGCTGTAAACTCTCCCAACGAATGACCCGCCACCATGTCAGGCGATGCATTTTCAATACTTCTGTAAGCTATTATTGAATGTAAGAAAACAGCAGGCTGGGTAACCTTTGTTTGCCTGATATCCTCTTCAGTGCCAGTAAACATAACATCTGATATGCGGAAACCCAGCACTTCGTTCGCCTGTTCAAACAATTTTTTTGCAAAAGCACTGTTCTCGTAGTGTTCTTTACCCATCCCTGCAAATTGTGAACCCTGTCCCGGAAATAAAAATGCATGTTTCATACTGAATGATTTATAAGCAGATACGTCAAACAAAAAAGTTTGATTGTAAAACAATCAAACTTTCAGAAGTGCAAATATACAAGCTTAATGCAAATTGGTACTGATGAGTTTTAAAAACTCACTTCTTGTTGAATTCTTTTGAAACTCACCATCGAATGCAGAAGTGGTTGTAACTGAGTTCTGTTTTTGTACACCTCTCATCATCATGCAAAGATGTTTTGCTTCAATAACAACCGCCACACCCAATGGATTCAATGTTTCTTTTATCGCATCTTTTATCTGAATGGTAAGACGCTCCTGCACCTGCAGCCTGCGGGCATACACATCCACCACCCTGGCGATTTTGCTCAGGCCAGTAATCCATCCGTTTGGTATATAAGCCACATGAGCCTTACCAATAAACGGAAGCATATGATGCTCACACATACTGTAAATTTCAATATCCTTTACAACAATCATCTCACTCACCTCTTCATGAAACTTGGCGGAATTGATTATTGACTTTGCATCCAGATGATAACCCTGAGTCAGAAACTGCATGGCTTTTGCAATCCGTTCAGGAGTTTTCAGCAAACCTTCTCTTTCCGGATTTTCTCCCAGAAAAGAAAGAATGCTTTTATAGTTCTGCTTTAATCCCTCCAATGACTCCTCATCGTATTCTTCTGTTTTCTTGTATGCCATAATTTAAATGTTCAAATTATTAAGAAACGGGGTACTCAACAAAATTCCGGGGAGTTTCATATAACCTCACCTGAATTTCATGCCCGGTATTTATGTGCGGCCTTATTAAGTTATAAACCACAATAGCAATGTTCTCCGCAGTCGGTATCAGTGTTTTAAATTCTTCCGTATCAAGATTCAGGTTTTTGTGATCAAATCTTTCCACTACTTCCTTTATCATTATCTCACTTAACAGTTTTAGATCAATAACAAATCCTGTTTTCTCATCGGGCACCCCGGTTACCTTCACCACCACCTCATAGTTGTGCCCATGATAATTGGGCCATGAGCAGCGGCCAAATACCTGCTCATTGGTTGCATCATCCCAGGCAGGGTTCATCAGCCTATGTGCCGCATTAAAATGCTCCGACCTGAAAACTGAAACTTTTTTATTCATCACAGTATTTATGTATTAATAACAACCAAAGTTAGATAAAGTTCAGCCAAACCTCTTTATAGTTTATTACCTTGCATCTATTATTTTGTATATCATGAAAATACTGGTTGCCGCCGCCACACCTATCGAAATCAGCCCATTCCTGAAACAACTCAGAGAGGACCCGCTGCTTTTCTCAAATACTGATGTTTTGATTACAGGTATCGGACTTACCGCAACTACTTACACACTTTCCAAACAATTTCAAATTTACAAACCAGACCTGGTTATCCAGGCCGGAGTTGGCGGATGCTTTGATAAAACCAAACCGCTGGGAACTGTTGTTGCAGTAAAGCAAGAAACAATTGCCGACCAAAGCGTTATTGAAATCAATCAGCTAAAAACACTTTTTGACCTGAAACTTATTCCGCATAATCAGTTCCCTTATCGCAACGGGTGGCTGATTAACAAAAATGAACTATTGAAGAATATAAAACTTCAAAAAGTAAAAGGCATTTCCGTTAACGAAATAACAACATCCAGGAAGAAGATGATTTTTTATGAAAAACATTTCTCACCTGTTGTTGAATCAATGGAAGGGGCAGCGCTGCATTACACCTGCTTAATGGAAAACATTCCTTTCATACAAATCAGGGCTATGTCTAATTATATAGCTGAAAGGAACAAGAAGAAATGGAACATGAAAGAATCTGTTGACAATCTCAATAAAGAACTGGTGAAAACTTTAAAGAACATAAATTCATAGCCTTGAAACTTACACTCGGATTTAGTCCCTGTCCTAACGACACTTTTATATTTGATGCACTGGTAAACAAAAAAATTGATACCGGCGAATTAGATTTTGACGTAGTGCTTGAAGATGTGGAAACCCTGAATAAATGGGCTATCGAAGGCAAGTTGGATATTACTAAACTCAGTTTCCCGGCTTTCTTCCATTCGCTGGACAGTTACTTACTCCTGAATAGCGGCAGCGCATTAGGAAAGGGTGTGGGTCCGCTTTTAGTTACAAATTCTTTATCACCACTCCCCTCAGCAGATTACCTGTGCGGCAAACAGGTCTTTCTTCCCGGAGAAAACACTACGGCCAATCTTCTTTTTAGTTTTGCATACCCAGAAGCAAAGAACAAAAATTATATTTTATTTTCTGAAATCGAAGAAACAGTCTTAAACAATCCTGATTCATTCGGAGTGATTATACATGAAAACCGCTTTACTTATCAGCAAAAAGGATTAAAAAAAGTAACCGACCTCGGCGAGTACTGGGAAGAAAAAATGAATGTGCCCATACCTCTCGGAGGGATCGCTATTAAGAGAAAAATTGACAGGATGACAAGCCTGAAAGTTGACAGCTTAATCAGGCAAAGTCTCGAATTTGCTTTCGCCGATTATCCCGCCGTTACCGGTTTTGTAAAGGAACATTCACAAACGATGAGTGAAGATGTCATGCGAAAGCATATCGATTTATATGTAAACCAGTTTAGCCTTGGCCTTGGCCCTGATGGCACCAATGCCATTCAGTCACTTTATGCGGTGTATTGCGATATGAACAGCATTGTGATGAAAAATCAAGACAGTTTATTTCTTTAGTGCTGCAGCATATACCTCCAAACATCTTTTTCTTGCAACATCATGCTCCACTATCGGCCGGGTGTAAGTAAGCTCTTCAAACTCCGGCACCCATTTGCGGATATATTTCAACTGCGGGTCAAATTTCTGTGTCTGCAAGTACGGATTGAACACCCTGAAATAAGGAGCAGCATCACAACCGCTGCCTGCAGCCCATTGCCACCCTCCATTATTGGCTGCAAGATCGAAGTCAAGCAACTTCTTTGCAAAGTATGCTTCGCCCCGGCGCCAGTCAATCAATAAATGTTTGGTAAGAAACGATGCCACAATCATCCGTACACGGTTGTGCATAAACCCGGTTTCATTCAATTCCCTCATTCCTGCATCCACAATCGGATAACCAGTGTTACCATCACACCATGCCTTAAACTCCGTCTCATCATTTCTCCAATTAATCTTATCATAATCCGGCTTAAAAGATTTACCTACAACATTCGGAAAATGCCAGAGTATCATCTGATAAAAATCCCGCCAGATGAGTTCATTCAAGAAAGTTTCATTTAATCCTCCTGCTTCAGCTGCCAATTGCCTGATGCTGATGGTGCCAAAACGTAAATGCACACTTAACCGGGTGGTTCCATTTATCGCCGGAAAATCCCGTTGCTCCTTATAATTCCGGATTACCTGACCCATCCATTCTTTTGAAGGAAATGATCCGCCGGCAGCAATGAAGCCCATTTCCTCTAAAGAAGGAATTGAAGTTTCACCTGTTGCAAAGAAGTTTGAGAAATATTTATTACACGGATATGCCCGCAGGTAGAAATCATTAACTAACGCTTTCCACCTTCTTGAATAAGGTGTGAATACAGTATAGGGTTTCCCGTCATCTTTCAACACTTCATTCTTTTCAAAAATCACATGGTCTTTAAATGTATGAAATGATATACCGTCGTTATTGAGTATTGATCGCACCTCTTCATCCCGGCTCCTGGCATATGGCTCATAATCATGGTTTGTAAACACTTTACCAATCCTGTACTCCTTTACGAGTTCTCTGAAAATATCTGCCGGCTTTCCGTAACGAACCAGTAATGACGAATTCATCTTTTGCAGTTGCTTCTGCATATCCTGTATAGCCAGGTGAATAAACTCCACCCTTCGGTCTGTCGTTGTCCCTTCTCCATCATGCAACTCATCCAATATATTTCTGTCAAAAATAAACAGTGGCAAAACCGGAGTTCCTTCCTTTAGAGCATGGTATAATCCTGCATTATCATGCAGACGCAAATCTCTTCTGAACCAAAAAATATTTAGCTGCTCTTTCATAATGAAATAACAAAGTCAATAGAAAATAGTTTTTACAAACCGGCTATATATTTCAGCCGTCACGATGGAACTGTATGTCTTTGTCTCAAATTGCTGAACCCATTGAACACCTCTGACTGCATTTGTAAGAAATACTTCATCCGCCTGAAGCAAATCGCTGACAGAAATAGCTGCTTCATTTATACCATACCCTGCCTGCGGCAGCACATTAAGCAGATGCCTGCGCATCACTCCCATTATGCAGCCCTGGCCTGCAGCCGGTGTACTGATGACTCCATCTTTTATCAGAAAAACATTGGCGATGGTTGTGTCTGCAATTTTTTCTTCAGTGTTCAGCAAAATACAGTCGTTCCACTTATTTTCTTTTGCAAACTGAGCAGCCATTACATAAGGAAGGCAACTGGCTGACTTAATTTCAGAAAATTTATCGCAGGATTTCCTGGCAACAGGAAAAGTGCCGACGATCAGACCATTACTGTTTATTTCGTTTACCGTATTACTTAAAGGCCAGCATTCGATTATATAGGTAATCCGGTTATCACCGTCATATAAACCTCCATTACCCCTTGAAATGGAAAGTCTGACCCTGGCAAGAGAAGTACATTTGTTTTTTTCGCACAGCTCCAGAATTTTCGCTGTCAACAATTTTACCGAAAACTGTTGGGGCAAAGAAAAACGTAGTAATTCAAGCCCGGCAAACAGCCTGTCAAAATGATAAGATTCCAGCAATATTCTCCCATCCAGCACCTTCATCGTTTCAAACAACCCATCACCATAACGGTATCCCCTGTTCGATGCCAAGAGTACCGGTTCGTCTTCTTTTACAAACTTTCCATTGATGCAAATACTGTTCATTGCACCAAATTAAACAAAAAAATGCCGGTCAGTTTTTATTCTGACCAGCATTTTGTTCTTAGAATATTTGTTACCGGTATCCGGGATGCAGTTCGGGCAGACTAAGCCTGTTCAACAATTCCGGCTTTCACAGCATACATCACCAGGCCAGCCATTGATTTGGTACCTGTTTTTGTTTTGAGCTTATCCCGGATGGCTTCAACCGTTCTTGGGCTCAGGTCAACAATATCTGCAATTTCTTTTGTACTCTTTTCTTCGCACATCAGTTTCAGGATGGTTACTTCTTTATCTGTAAGATGTACATCTTGCGGCATTGAAGACTCCTGGATGCGTTTTGTCCGCAGACCGCTGAGCAGTGCTTTATTAGTGAGGTCATTGAAATGAAAGTCATTATCATAAACACCACGTATAGCATCATAGATTGCTTCAGCACCCGATTCTTTTGTGATGTACGAATTGGCTCCCATTTCCATCATCTTGGCTATTACCGAATGGTCATTCAGGAATGACAGCATTATAACTTTGATGTCAGGATATAATTTCTTAATCTCCGGCAGAGCCGTCAGTCCGTCCATAATAGGCATCTGGATATCTAATAGTATAACATCCGGACGAATGTGACGGAGCAGATTAAGCAACTGCATTCCATTTTCAGCTTCTGCTACAAGCTGAATATCTTTTCTTATCTGAAGGGCTGTTTTAATACCAGTGCGAAATACTGCATGATCATCTGCAATAGCAACTTTAACTACGGTATGACTTTCGTTGTTTTTCATAATTGGATTTATTATATGAGGTAATTCAGTGTTATTCCGGGTGCAAGTTGGAAAATTCCCGCAACATATACCATAGGGAAAGTACTTGATTTCAGAGATACGGAAAGTACCGATATAATATTTACACATTTACAATACGAAACATTCCCACTATACAAGTCGGATAATTACGACTATATACGTAAATACCGGTGGTTGCAAATCGGGCAGTTATGCTCTTGTGCACATTTCAATGTGTATATATTTTTGTGTCAGAAAGTTGATTGGCGCAGAGAGATACCTTTTTCATCCAATGTCCAAAACCGTCCAGAAAAGTTCTTTCCAATACCTTTGAAAAACTAAACCGGTCTTTACCGGAAGGCTCATCCCGGTCAGTCAACTTTCTGTTTTTTGGGTTATCCCGTTTTTACAATCCATACCAACTGAAGAAATTAAACCCTGAGCATGGTTAAAGCTGTCCCTATGAAGCACAACGCTCAAATAATTTTTCTCTTTTCATAACAGTAACAACAAGCCCCGGAAGTCATAACCCCGGGGTTTAATTTTTTTACCTGCTACAGAAGATTTAGCTAATTTTTTTTTGACACTATATAAGCCCTTGGCTCGCCAACTGTGAATTTTTTGCGTCCGGGAATACTGTAGATTTCTTTTATACTTAAACCCGCCTTATTCATCATAGCCTCCATTTCATTAATGGAGAAGATATAATCTGTTCCCTGCTTTACTTCTTCTGAACCATCGGGTGCTATGATGGTGCTTTCAAACTCCATACGGGTTGGGTGAAAGAGTATTTTGCCGCTGGTAAGAAATTTCATGCCATTTATAGTGCTCCATCCATTATCCCTGAAATTCTTGAATACTATCTCCGCCAGTGACCATGAATTAACCAGCAGTGAACCGCCCTTCTTTAACATCCCGGAAATATTTGCGAGTAACCGGCCTGTATCCTTTTCATTAAAGAAGTTAAGGCTGTTACCCATGCAGAGTACAAGGTCAAACTGCTCATCAGTTGTAAAGTCAAGTGCGCCGGATAATACA
This sequence comes from uncultured Chitinophagaceae bacterium, assembly GCA_937858715.1. GTDB lineage: Bacteria > Bacteroidota > Bacteroidia > Chitinophagales > Chitinophagaceae > JJ008. The sequence goes on from CALLZY010000161.1 coordinate 13,649, forward strand.
GCCTTTACCGGCAGGCCGGTTTCTGTGGCCTTGGTTTTTATCTCATCAATATAAGAAGGAAGGTTATCTGCTGCCGTTACTTCTATTCCTTTTTCTGCCAGTGCAAAAGCATGCCGGCCATATCCGCACATAAGGTCAAGCACGGCAGAACCGGGTTCAAGTGTAAAGTAATTAAGAATAAAGTCAGTCTCTTTAACAGTTAGTTCATCAGGAATAAATGTTCTCCAGATTTCTTTGTAATGACCGTCGAAATATGTGTCGTTAATATTACTCATCAGAATAGCTTAAAGAGTTTCTAATCCAGAATCTTGTTCCGCATGGCATACATCACCAGGCCGGCAATTGTTTTGGCCCCCACTTTTTGTTTCATGTTCTGGCGGATTGTTTCAATAGTGCGGGGACTTAAAAAAACCTCTTTCGATATTTCTTCGGTGGTTTTGTCTTCAGCTATCAGTTTCAAAATTTTCACTTCCTTCTCCGAGAATTTCACCGGGTTGGGATAAAACTGCCTTACCGTTTTCTTGTGCTGCAGTTTCAGCAGCACTGCTTTATTCACCAGGTCGTTAAAATAAAAATCCTCATTAACGCAGGTAAGGATGGCCTGGTAAATTTCGTCCGGATCGGTGGTTTTGGTAAGGTAGGCATTGGCACCCATTTCCATCATCTTGGTAATCATCTCCTGGTCATCGTACATGGTGAGTACAATAATCTTGATGGCTTCATATTCTTTTCGTATCAGACCGATGGCATTAATCCCGTCAATTTCCGGCATACGAATATCCATAAGGATAACATCCGGCAATTTCAGTTTCAATTTGTGCATCAGGTCTTTTCCGTCTTCAGCCTCCCATATTACCTGCAGGTAATCCCGGTCTTT
>CALLZY010000162.1 GCA_937858715.1 uncultured Chitinophagaceae bacterium
ATGAATTTGGCCCGGCTTCTGTATTAAGGCAGATATTGCCGAAGGCGGTTAATGGGGATGAGATGGATAATGATGGAGTTGCTGCACCTGAAGGGGTTACTGCTGACCATGTTGAGCCCACTCGTATCTCATCCATTTCTATAAAAGGTGTACCGGTTGTCGTTGCTTGTCTCAAAAAAAATCGCTCAACACTTGTTAAGTCTGTGCCGACAGCAGCAGTTGCATCAGCTGCAGGCTCAGCACTTCCAATAGCCGGAGTATTCAGCCAGATTTTGGCCACATCATCGCCAGTAGAAGGATTCATTACATAAGCGAATACGATAAAATAAGAAGTGGCGATATCCAGGTCATTAGCCAACCAACTGACAGCTGAGTTACTTCTTGTAGATATACCAATATTATACTTCCCAGCTGTTGTGCTGAGCCTTGTCCAAACGGCAGCCCCAAAAAGAGAGGTTGAAGTTGACTGAATGAATCCTGCAAAATACCCCCCAGTAGTATTCAAAGTTCCCAGAGAGGAAACATTTAAAATAAATGACCCGTATACTGTCCCACTCGTTTGATTGCTAAAAATCCTATAATAATCTGTGCCAGCATTATCAAATTTGATCTTATTACCTGAAGATGCGGCTAAACCTGAATATGAGAGGCTACCATTATCTACCAATATGGAATCCCCTGTGTTTACAATCATCCAGTTACCACCACTTTGTGCTGCCAAACCTAATACAGGGTCAGGAGTATAATTAAATGGTTCATGAAGTAACAATTGAGCACGGCTGCCCAGTACCAGCATGAACACTATTAAAAAAGAAAAAAGTTTTTTCATATACTATTATTTGAATCATTATTAATTCCAAGTAAACTTAACATCGTCTATTCCGGTTGAAGGCCTGTTGCCACCGCCGGTAGTTGCAGCCAATGTCACAATCCGTATCCATACAGGCTGGCTTATATTATTCAGCAGGCTTCCAAAGTTTACGGTAACTGTGTTGTTAGAAAAAGTACCATTAACAGTTGTAATAGGAGCCGGGCTGGTTGTTACTGTTGAGAACAGCGGCGGATTTAAACCCGTTGCATAGTCCACCCTCCATGTAGTAGTACGGCCAGCAGTAGCAGGTGCGTCTAAAGACTGCAACTTAAATTCCAGTTGCAGGTTTGTTTTACCGGTAGTATTGGCCAATAAAAAAGCAAATGCCGCACCGGGATCGCCAAATGAACTCGTTTGCCTGTAACCCAGCGACCTGTTTGTTGCACCAGTTTGCACTGTTGTGGAAGCAGTAGAAGTGAGACCCGTAGCAGATGCAAAGTTTTTAAATCCTGCGGATGTCTGGTTCCAGGCAGTGCCTGTATTAAAGTTTGTCTGGTAAACAAACCCTTCGTTGCCTATATAGGAACTGGAAGCCCCCTCCTTTACATAAACGCCTATTGGCAATCCGGCCGTTCCAATGTTATCAAAGTTGTAAGACTGTGGTGAGGATGAAAGTATAATTTGCCCGTCACCACTTGCCGTTGGACAGCGGGAACCATAAAATCGTACATCTGTGGTATCACGGATTGTCAACTGCTTGGTTGATCCGAAATAGGAATACACAGCGATAATATCACCATTACCCTGCGCTACGGGCAATGTGGCAAAATTGGAATAATTGCTGGTACGAACTGTTATCTTGTTTGCAGACAGATTTGAGCAATCCTGAATTATCCGGTTGCCGGAAAAACCATCATCCGCATAGTTTTTTGAACGGTCTCCAGACGAGAACTCATACCCTGACAGTTTAATTAATGTGCTGATGTATTTGTCCTGCAACGTAGTGGTAAGCTGAGAGACAGTTACCAGTTTAGGTTCCAGCGGCTGATTAAGGGGGCCTTTTATTATGTGCTGATCCTGCAGGTTAACCGCCAGTAATGTAACACCTCCCTGACTGATATATGCGGAATCCACGCCACCTCCAAATTGCAATGTGCCGTTATACTGACCAAGGTACAATCCCTTCAGTTTTACATATATTTTTCTGCCAACCGGGTAATTATTATAATGATTATTACCGGCAAGACGCAGTAATACGCCACCAGTAGAGTCTTGTATTGCAATTTGCTGGTAGTAGTTCCCGCTCTTGTCATCGCAGTTTACCACACCTTCAATGACCACATTGTCGGTTATGGCTACCGGCGCCCCTGAAGTATAACGGGCTTTAACATCCTTGATTGTTGTATTGGCCACAATATCCGGTTCACCAATAACCGGGGGATCGTTAAATGTTTTCTGACAGGCAGAAATAACGACTGCCGCAGAAACAAAGATTGCAATCTTTGGGAGCCAGCTATTCTTATTTTTTAGTAACATATACTTTTTTTTCTGAAGCGTTAAGAATATTATTGAATATCGGAAGCTGTTCTGATTCCGATTTGGGTCGTTGTGTTGTAAATTGAAATATATCCTGTAACAGATGCGCCTGCAGTATTAACTGTAATACCGGAAGCTGTTCTTACAAACATTGAAAGAGTTCCGGTTGCATCTGTAATATTATATGTAATCCCTGTTGAGTTTGAGGATGCCTGGCTTATAGATGTTACACTGTTTATTTTAACAAGTGTGGAAGCCCATGTATTCTTATTAGCAAGTATTTCCGCAACAGTAGCCACTCTTGGCACTACAGATATAGCTCCGCTTACCTGGGTAATATTGGCTTGCGGAACACTCATCAGTTCCAGGTCACCGTTATATAAAGTAAATTTACCACCACCTGTTGCATTAATATCAAGTACTGTACCCATTGGATAAACAGGTGAGCCAATTACAGTGTACAGATATATGCCATAACCGCTTTCGTCCTGAAGGCGATAACTCCCAGAGGCCTCATTCGTATTGTTGGACAACACAATTCCCCGGATATGTTTTGTACCGGTTGGGATTACATAATCTCCACTTCCCGGATACAAAGCCCTGAAATCTTTAAAACTCATATAATCACCCGGACCAAGCGGGTCAGGGCCAACAGGGCCGATTGGTTCTTTATCGCATGAAATAGCTGCAACGGAGATAGCCATAATAATGGCAATCCTGACCATCCATTTATTTAGAATTCTGTTTAGCATTTTTTTTCTTTTAACGCTTTTACAATAGTTTTAGAAACGCAGTGTTACACTTCCAAAGAAATTGATACCATAAGCATAGTATAA
>CALLZY010000163.1 GCA_937858715.1 uncultured Chitinophagaceae bacterium
GTGGCGAAATATGGGCATATAAAGTGTTGTAAAGCCTTCCGGTTGTTTTTGAGACCATTCCCAGCTAAGTCTCGCTGCCTGATCCTGTGTGTGGCGGACTCGGCGTAGCTACGAAGACGGCGAGTCTGGTAGCATACACACCTGGCCCTGCACCGGGATAACACCTGCGAATGCAGACCGGACACCCGGTGGGGAAAGAACTATTAGTACACTATTTCTGTAATTTATTACTACGCTTCTTGAAATCATTTACTATAGTTTTTTTCTTTAATAAACTTATTTGTGCTATCTGGTTTTATTGGCAAATAATGAAAATAAAAAGTATCCCTTCCTACTACAGGGTGATCTAGTAATAATGTAGAATCATTCAGAATAATCCCACTATATTTTGTTATTCCATAAACAGCCCATTCCCTACTTTCCCAATGTTCGATATTTATTGTGTCATTATTTATTTCAAACAATCCCCATGCGTAAGCCATATTATTATCATTTTTATAATATGCTGAGTCAGTAAACGATCTAATAACGGAATAAATTACTTTATCTTCAACACCAAAATCTCCCCTGAAAATTCCATTATTGTAAAGCATAAAACTCCAAAATTCCGGTTTATTATAGTAAAAGCCATTTGTTTTGATAACACTTCGGTTTATATTCTGCTTTCTGATACTAAGCTTGGGCAGTTTACATCCCAATACTATCATTAGAATAAATAAAATAAAATAATCTCTCTTCATACTAGTCGCTTTACCAATGAGAAAAAGGATTTCTTCTGAAATATCCACCATAATCCATTCCAAGCCGAGTCTGGTAGCATACACACCTGGCCCTGCACCGGGACAATACCTGCGAATGCAGACCGGACACCCGGTGGGGAAAGGGGCAATTATTTCTTATTGAAAATATAGCCAACATTTAACCCAAACATCCTGTTGTGTGTATCCCCAAAAACCTTTTTTTTGTACAGGTTTGCTAATCCAATATCCCACTTTAGCCCAACACAATACCGGCCTGAAAAAATGGCGTATGCCTGCAACACAAGGCCTGCATCAAATCTGGAGAGATTTTCATTTTTAAAATCAATTGAAGTGGTTCCAGAAAAGCGGTCATCATTCACATCGGATGCTGAATTATTAAAATAGCCTGCTTTTCCTGAAAGTGCATACGCCATGTAAGGGCCGCCACCAACAAACATCTTGCCCTTATTGCTGAAAGAAAACTGATAACAAAGTGGAATATCAAGCTGCAGGTAACTAATTCTGCTCTTATAATCTGATTTCGTAAAAATATTGCCAAGTATATCCATTAAATAAAGGTCATGGTACACAATCCCTTTTGAAGTATAACCCAAAGATGGCAGTAAGGCAGCAGAGTGTTTTTTGCCGATTCCTATGTTGGTAAACAGGTATCCGTTCAGTGTAAACAAAGGGTCAGTAATATCGTTGCTAATATCCGATGTTCCTGTTTTTTTACTCAGGCCACCGCCGAGCATCACTCCAAACTGTTGTCCTGCTGCCAAAAAAGAAACGAACACCAGCAATATTGAGGAGAAAATTATCTTTTTCATATTTCAAGGTTTTACTATTGGTTAAAGGTATGGCGGATAAACCAGTTCGGGAAAAAACAGAAACTGATTTTTCTCATTCAAGTGGCTTACATAAGAAACCTGTAATTTAGTCACTCACAAAACAAAGTAATATGTACAAAAATTTGGTGACACCGGTATTATTACTGGTTTCGTTCTCTGTGTTTTCACAAAATCATCTCACCCCGGAGTTGCTCTGGAAACTGGGCCGTGTATCCGGCATGGGTGTTTCCAAAGACGGCAAATACGTGGTGTACTCTGTTGGCAATCCTGACATGGAGGCCAATAAAATAAAACGCAAGTCCTATGTTATTCCCATAACG
>CALLZY010000164.1 GCA_937858715.1 uncultured Chitinophagaceae bacterium
TGAACATCAGTTTTGATATTTATCACCGCACCAGTTCTCCATTGCACCACGAAACAGCACAGGAGTTTTTTACCAAATTGAACAACGCTGGTGAACTGGAAACAAAGGAAACAGAACAATACTTTGATGAAGAGGCCAATACCTTCCTGGCAGACAGATACATCAAAGGCACCTGCCCCGCCTGTGGAAGCGACAGGGCTTTTGGCGACCAATGCGAAAGCTGCGGAAGAACCCTAAGTCCTGATGAGCTTATTAATCCGGTAAGTACATTAAGCGGAAAAACTCCGGTAAAGAAAAAAACCACCCACTGGTACCTGCCCCTGGGAAAACATGAGCAATTTTTAAGAGAATGGATTTTAGAACAACATAAAGACGACTGGAGGAGCACTGTAACAGGGCAATGCAAGAGCTGGATTGATGGTGGCCTGCTGCCAAGGGCTGTAACAAGAGACCTGGAGTGGGGAGTTCATCTGCCTGTTCCGGAAGGAGCAGGAAAAGTTCTGTACGTATGGTTTGATGCCCCGATTGGTTATATCAGTGCTACCAAACAATGGGCAATTGATAACGACAAAGACTGGAAGCCATATTGGGAAGACAAAGACACAAAACTGGTTCATTTTATTGGCAAGGACAATATTGTGTTCCATTGCATCATTTTCCCTGTAATGCTAAAGCTGCATGGAAATATTCTTCCCGAAAATGTTCCTGCCAACGAGTTTTTAAACCTTGAAGGCGATAAAATGAGTACCAGCCGCAACTGGAAACTCGACATGAGGGATTATATCAACGATTTTGTTAAAAAAGAAAACGGTGGTGGACAAATGGTGGATGCCCTGCGTTATTACCTTACCAGCATTGCACCAGAAACAAAAGACAGTGAGTTTACCTGGAAAGGATTTCAAACAGCTTACAGAAGTGAACTCAGTGATATTTTTGGAAATTTTGTGAACAGGACATTTGTGCTGATGCACAAACTCTGCGGTGGGAAAGTTCCTAAACTGCATACAGAACTGCTGGATGACAATGACAAGGCAATAATTGCTGACATTGAAAGTACCGCTGCTGAAGTACAGTCGGCTTTGGAATACTATCACTTCCGTGATGGCCTTTTCCAGGTAATTGACCTTGCCCGCAAAGGCAACCAATACATGCAAAAGAAAGAGCCGTGGATTGTGGCAAAAAAACTTCAGGAAAACCCTGAACTGCAGAAAGAAATCGACAACTGCCTTTACATCTGTTTGCAACTTTGCGCTAATCTTTCAATCCTCATCAACCCATACCTGCCCAACACAGCAAAGAAAATGCTGCATATGATGAAAGTTGTAGAGAAAATGCTGGAATGGGAGAATGCAGGAAAGATCAACTTGCTTAAAACCGGTTATGCCCTGCGGGCACCGGAAATTCTGTTCAGGAAAATGGAAGACACTGAAATAACGGAGCAAATAGAAAAGCTGAAAAACGGCCTCATCAAAGAAGACCAACCAAAAGCCGAAGAACCTAAGAAAGAAGTTTCGCTGAAAGCTGAAATCGTTTATGATGACTTTGCAAAGATTGACCTGAAAGTGGGAACAATTGTAGCAGCCGAAAAAGTGGAAAAGGCCGACAAGCTATTGAAACTTACTATAGACTTAGGATTTGAAACAAGAACCGTTGTAAGCGGCATTGCACTGCATTACAAACCTGAGGAAATAGTCGGCAAGCAGGTTACTGTCGTCGCCAATCTTGCTCCCAGAAAAATGCGTGGTATTGAAAGCAATGGCATGATATTAATGGCCGAAGACATCACAGGGAAACTGCATTTCGTTTCTCCTGAAAATAAAATTGAACCCGGCTCAAACGTAAGTTAACGTAACAAATGAACCGCTACCCCGTTTTATTTAAGTTAAAACGGGGTTTTTTATTTTCCGCATTTGTTTATTTCACTAAATTGATAGCTGAATCAGACCAGCCCGGCTATGTTGCGAACAGGCAAGAAAATTTTGAAAATATCCGGAATTGTACTGGGCGTTATAGCCCTGCTACTGGCAATTTTTCATTTCTGGTTCATCAGCCATGCCAAAGGAATGCTGGAAGATGCTGTGGCCGAAAAATCAAAAGGCAAACTGAAACTCACAGTCAGGAAACTTTCCTACAATTATTTCAATAACCGGATGACAATCCGGGATGCTGTTTTCTTTAATACCGACACTGCAACCTCAAATACAGCCAGCCGGTTTTCTGTAAAAGAACTGAAAGTGGAATTAAAAAAGTTAA
>CALLZY010000165.1 GCA_937858715.1 uncultured Chitinophagaceae bacterium
TAGAGCATCTGACTGTTAATCAGAGGGTCTCAGGTTCAAGTCCTGAAGGGGGAGCCATAGTGGACAAACCCGCATTTTTGCGGGTTTTTTCTTTTTTAGAACGGCTGGAATCCGCTACAGGACTGCATATCAGCCTAACCAATGAGTTGATACGAGCGGTTCGAGGTTGTAAATTTTCAAAAACGATTTTTTCAGGGAATATTGAACCAATGATCTGTTGTTTAATGGCCAGATCGCCCTCATAATAAAGCCTGTCAAGGTTCTTAAAGAAATAGGTTCCGAAGGAAAGGTATTTTTCCAGTTCTGAATTGGCCTCATCGGTTTGGCTGAGCCTCATCTCCAGGTTTCTTATTTGAGGCTCATAACGGGCTTTAATTCCCTTGTAATCTGCGGCGTCCAGGTTTCCATCCAGCAGCAATTGCTGGGCGTTATTAAGCCTGTCGTTCAGTTTCTGAAGTTCCTCCTGCATCTTTACCCTTGAAGCTGCTGTTTCCTTTAATTCTCTTCCTAAAAGGCTCAACACTTCCTTTTCAAATACAGAACAATTGACTTTATGAATCTGGGCTACCCGCTGAATTTCCGAACATATTGCTGCATTTGCATCAGGAGCTTTGATGCGCTCACCACATTGGGGAGTACAGTGGTAGTAATAATAATACTGGTGTCTTCCCTTCGATTTACTTCCGGTAAGATTGGCACCACATCGGCTACATTTTAAAAAACCTCTTAGCGGCAGTTCTTCAATAGCCGTTTGTTTGGTAGGGAATTTTCTGCGTCTGCCGGTTAATATGTCCTGAACTTCATTAAAAATCTGTTCACTGATTAAAGGCTCATGAATACCTGTTACGTATTGCTCTTCTTCGTCTTTGTATGCGGGTATGTAAATTCTGCCATAGTAAAAGGGATTCTTAATTAACTCAAAAAAATTGGAACGCTTTACTTTTAATCCTTTTTCCAGCGCCTTCTTGTATATCATTTCGGCACTGTACACCGCATTGGAAATTTCTTCAAATACCCAGTGAACTATAGGTGCAGTTAATGGGTCTTTAACAACGACAGGTTGGTTCCGCTCATTCCTGGACATTTTATAACCGGCAGGAGCTTTGGCAATCCAACGGCCCTCTTTTTTTGCCCTTCGCATACCAGCAATTGTATTCAGCGAACGCCTGTCGTTTTCCACTTCAGGCGCAGCAAGATAAAAAGCCAGCATGATTTTATTTTCGGGAATTGATAAATCAAGTGGTTGCTCAATAGCCTGTGGTTCTATACCCAAGCGGTTGAGCATATTAATCATATAGTAAGCATCACCGGCATTTCGTGAAAACCGATCCCATTTCAAAAACAACAGCACATCTGCCACCCGTTTGTTCTTTCGTACAAACTCAAGCAGGTTATTAAATTCTGGGCGTTCAAAAGTTTTAGCTGAGTGATCTTCCCGGAAAAAGGCAACTACTTCAATATTGTTGATATTACAATAATTACGTAATCTGTCTTCCTGATGTTGTAAGCTATAACCTCTGTCAGCTTGCTCGTCTGTGCTCACCCGGACGTATAGAATGGCTCTCTTTTTCATCGTTATTTTGATTATCAAATGTTATTACTCTGCTTTTATGCAATCCCTTTTTACAACGCATGTAGTAGTCATGATACATTTTGGCCAGGCAGTGTATAAAATCTCTAATCGCCAGTACCTCCTCATCGGTAAGATTTCGTTCATCCGCTTTTAGTAGCTTTCTGCACTCCTTAAGTGGTGTCCTGCCTTCAAATTTGTCATGGGTTTCAATAGGAATTACTTTGGATTTTTTAGTTTTCATTGGAATGGATTTTTGGTGAATTGGATTAGGGGATTGCCTACCCTTTACAATACAAATATATTGATAATCAACGTTTTATGAAATATTTTTTACTCTTTTCCACAGTCAGCCTCAGGTTCCGGGGATTTTAACTCCCTGCTAATAATGCCACTGGTTATTTGCCCCAGGTCGTAAAGGGTTTGAATGATATTTTCCACCTCCTCATCGGTGGCATTTACAAATTGGGGGTAAGACCTAACCTGCTCCGGGGTTAAATAATTCATTTTGGGAACATCAAAAAAGTCTTGCTCTTCGTAGGTTGGCATTGTTTTTTTAGGCAAATCTAAGTAGGCATATTAATGAGCTTTCCAGTTTGAGGAAGTAGTTGAAAGAAATTGAAGGTTTTTGCTTGTATTGTCCTTAGAAATGTTCATAGAAAGAATGTAGGAGGAATTACGGAGCAATAACATAGAAAATAATTTTGCACGCTATTGTTTTGGGAGGAATTACGGAGTAATTGAAAATATTTTCTATAAATCCATTTTTACTCCATTTTGTTTTAACCAAACCTCGTATTCTCTGAAATTTGGCATTTTCTTGTCCAACTCATTCCAGAATTCTGTTGAATGATTTGGGTGTTTTAGATGCACCATTTCATGTGTTATGATGTAATCAAGAACAGGAACCGGAGCCATAGCACATTTCCAATGAAAATTGAGGCCGTTCTTTGGTGTCCAGGATGCCCACCGGTTTTGCAAATCCAACACTTTTATAGTTGTTGGCTTCTGTTGAAACTTGCCTTCAATGAGTTTCAGTCTTTCTTTTATTTTTTGCTCTGCTTTTACACGGTAGAAGTCTTTAAACACTTTGTCAGCTTTGTTTAAATGCTTTTTGTCAAGCCGGAAAAAACCACCACTTATTTTCAAAGGCATGTCCTGATTTTCCTCAATTGCTAATCGGTAATTTCTGCCGAAGTAAAGAAATGATTGACCGTTTACATATTCACGGCTCACCTTTCCCTGATTGAGTTCTTTCCACCTGGCAAGCTTGGCAAAAATCTGATACTCTTTTGCTTTTACAGCGTTTTCAATCTTTTCGTCTGTTGCTGATATGGGTGCTAATACTCTTACTGAACCATTACGTTCAATAAAAATACTAACCGTTTTTCTCCGCTCAGTTTTCTCAATGGTAATATCTATGTCTTCTAATTTCATCTCAAATCTGTCTCTCTATTTTTTGCCAGTTTCATTAACTCAGTTGCTAATTCAGTTGCCTTTTCAGAAAGACCTTCAATCCTTGAGTAGCGAATTTCATCCTCAACTACCCCTTCTATTCTTCTTCTCTCAGCAGCCCGGTCTGTCCAGAAATTATTGATGGTTGCTGTTTCCTTTAAAATTCCAATCAGGTTATGTGTAAGTTCTTTGGTCTTATTAATTTCAATTTCATTTTCTATTGGCAAACTGCTTTTCAGGAAATCATAAAACGGTGCTTCTACAATAGAAATACCTTCCGTTTCCTCTTTCCTGCCTTCTGCCATTTCATCTCTCAAGTTGCCTAACTCTTTTACTATTTCTTCCCAATTTTCTTTGTAAGCATTGAGGATTGTTTCCAAGCGGTCCTTGAAACGGCTGTAAAGTGTAGGGTCTTTTTCCAGGTTTACTTTGATATGCCAACGAATGGCATGTTCCATTTCTGATGCTTTTGATTTTGGCGTTTTATTCAGGTAGTCAACTTTATTTTTGAATTCATCGGAAAGAATTGATACCTGTTGAACTTTGGTGTCAATACCTAAGGAAAGCAAATGTCTGTCAATGAGTTTGCGAACTTTTTCAGAAGCCCATTTCAAATCCATTGTTTCGTCTTTGTAGCGGTCTTTAATTCTCCAAAGCAAGTAGCCTAAGCGTTTTGCCTGTATCCAATAGTCTGCACCAGCTTGTGAGTTGAACAACAAATCCAAGCTGTCAAAGAAACTCTTTGAATAGGTAAGTAATTCTGCCCGGAATTTTATGTTCTTTGCCTGTTCAATACAGGCTTCTGCAAATTCAAATTCTTTTGCATCATCAGTAAATTTCTGTTCAAGAAATGTTTTGATTTCTGTCAGCTTGTTATCGGTAAACAAGTCAAGTATTCTTTTGTACCGTGCTTCCAGCACCGGAATCTCTTTATTGATATCACGGAAAACAGTCAGGAAATTTTTCAGTTTGTCTTTGTCACTGTCAGTATAAATTGCCAAAGCATCTGACAAGTGTTTGGTTACGCCAAAATAATCTACAATCAATCCAAATGATTTTCCCCGCTTGGTTCTGTTTACACGGGTTATTGCCTGGAACAAATCATGTTCTTTTAAACTCTTATCTAAATACATTACTTGCTCAATAGGTGCATCAAAACCGGTAAGTAAACGGTCGCAAACGCAAATGATACCTATACCTGTTTCAGGCTTCTTGAATTGTTCTCCTTCTAAAGAGTAGTCAAAATCTTTCTTGAAATTATTTTTTGCATCCCAATCTAATGCTTCACGTCTTGCTTTGCTGATGTAGCCGGGTTCATTGTTTCCCAAACTGGAAACAATGGCAGCCACTTTCAAAAACTCCAATTGCTTAATCCGTTCATCATCTCGTTGCTCATCAGGCAAAGCCTTTAGCTCTGCTATTTTCTTTTGAATTGCAATTTCTAATTCATATTTATACCGAACTGCAGCCACAATACTTGAAGCCACTACCTGTGCTTTAAAACCATTTACAAGAATGTCATTGTAATAATGCTCAACAATGTCTTTGGCAATTTCTGCTATGCGGTCTTTTGATTCCAGATATGCGATAAAAGAACCATACCTGCGTTGTATTTCTTCTCTCTCCGCCTGTGTCCGTTGTTTGAACATATCTTCAAACTCCGTATCGAACATTTCTTTATCGTCAATTTTATCTTTTGAAACTTTGCCGATGTATTTGATTTCAACAGTTGCCCTGTCTGCAACGGCTTTGTCAAACTTGTAAAAATCAATCCATGGTTCTCCATTCTTGTCCAATTTGCCACCAAAGCGTTCATGAGTCTTTATTTCATGTCTTTCAGTGAGCAATGGTGTTCCCGTAAAACCTATTCTGACAGCATGAGGAAAAGCAGAAAATAAATTATCGCCCATGTCGCCCCCTTGTGTCCTGTGGGCTTCATCTATCAACAGCAAAATGCGGTCGCTGTTATTGATGGCCTCAAACTTTTCAAACTTGGGTATTATACCTGCATCAATTAATGATTGTGCCGAGACATTATTTTCTACCAAAAATTTGTGAATCATAACCATGTTCACATCTCCAGTGTCATCACTCAGTTCATGCAGCTTGTTTCTCCTATCAATAATGTTAACGGGTTCGCCAGTGAGTTCTACAGTTTCTGAAAGCTGTTCCTCCAAATCAGTACGGTCTATAATGAAAATAATTTTTAAATCTTTCAGGTCATCGCAACTGCGGAGTTTGCGAATGAGAAACACCATTGTCAAACTCTTTCCACTTCCCTGTGTGTGCCAAACCACACCTCCTTTTTCAAGTGAAGTGTTTCCTTCTCTGATGTTACGGATAATTTTACCAACGGCTCTGTATTGATTGTATCGTGCTACAATTTTAACCTCCACACCTTTCTTTATTTCCATAAACAAAGTGAAGTGCTTGAGAATGTCAACCAAAATCTCTTTGTTCAACATTCCAAGTATTAAAACTTCCTGCCGTTCTTCGTCAGGCGGATAAGCAACGATTCTGTATTCTTCTGGAAAAATGTCCACCCAGTTGTTGTAAAAATCAAATTCAGCACTGATAGTGCCAACCCGTGCTTCTCTTCCATGAGTGATGATGCTGAAAATATTGTAATGAAATAATCTTTCCTCCCCTTCTTTCATTCCATAGTCATCATCCCGGGTGTTAGCATATCGTGTTACTTGTAAAAACGCTTCACTCAATGGCTCTGCTACATCAAAATCTTTTGCTTCAACAACAATTACCGGCAAACCATTCAGGAATAAAACAATGTCAGGAATAATTCCCTGACGGCTTGCACCGGGAGTTAGTAAACGAAACTGATTAATGGCTATAAAAGAATTGTTCTTATAATTTTTAAAATCAACCAGGCGAACAGATGGGTCTTGTTCACCTGTTATTTCATTACGTGCAACGCTTGTACCTTTTAGCAATAAACGGTGGATTTCTTTATTGGCTTCATGCAAGCTCTTACCGGCAAAGTCTTGTATTTCAAAAAGAATTTCATCCAATTGCTTATCGGTTAGCCATTCCTTACCGTCAACTGTTTTATTAATGGCTTTGATGCTATCCTTAAATACTTTTGGCAATAGAACCTGCTTAAAGTTTTCTCTTAAACTTTTTGAAGGTTCTTGGGGAACACCGATACCCTGGTCAATAACCTGCCATCCTAATTGGCGAAGTTTGTCAAGGAAAGGTTTTTCTACATTAATGTATTCGGCCATAATATTATGTATTAAATTTTCTTAATTGAATATCAATTGCACTATCATTTGCCTTAATGAAATATTTCATTTCGATTTGCCCAAAAACATTCACATTATCATGACCTGTGATGTAACTGTTTTTTTCTATGTAGTCTTTTTGATTGAATAATATTCTTTCAAACTCCGCTGACTTTCTTATTAGCGGATTCTCAAAATTCTTAGAATAAGATGCACTTATAGAATTGATGTATGGATTATTTTGAATTGTTTCAAAAGGATGAAGAATAATCAAATAATCCCTTGCTCTACTTATTGCTACGTTGTAAACGTATTCTTTCGAAAGCAAACATTTTGGGTGTCCTGTATAGTAATAATTATTAGGATTGGAAATAAAGAATACCATATCGCATTCATCGCCCTGAAAACCGTGAACGGTATCAGAATAGATTTTCAGTTTATCAGAAATGCCATAAGAAGTAATCAATTTATTCAGCAGAATAGCTTGAGCTTTATAGGGAGCAATTAAACCAATAGTCCAGCTCTCGTTTTCCGTTAATAGCGAATCAAAGTGCTTTATTAACTCGGCAACAAATATTGCACTATAAGTGTGATATGAGCTATACAACAGTTTATTAATTCTAAATATAGAATTCTCCCTATTTAAGGGAACATCAATAAATGTTACATTCTTATTGATTAGCTTTTTAAATGCTTCAGGTAAAGGTTTTGCAGTGTCCTTTTTTTCCTCTCTGTCGTGTTTCAATAAATTACTATAAGATAAATCGCTGAACAACTGACCAATTCGTTTTATGCTTCTATATTGCCTATCAAGATTGATTATTACATCTCCGGCTCTTAAATTTTGCTCTGAACTTATAAAGCTATTGATGCCCATCATTGTGTAAACATTTTCATCCTGGATATCCAATTCTTCGAGGTCTTTATCGTTTACATCAACAACCGGCGGAATCTGTTTAGGGTCTCCGGCTATAATAAATTTTGCATTTGGATTGAACTTATAAATTGCCATAATTGAGAAAACTATATATGGCAGATTTGTCATTGAAGCTTCATCAAAGACAACATAATCCCAATAATTTTCCAATTTGAAAAGTTTGATATAGCTATCATCTTTATTTATTACTTCAAAATAAGGAATCCGATGTATAGTTGAAGCCAATATGTTGGTGTAGTCTAATCTTGCCATATCTATCGAATCCTGATAGATTTCATCTTCTAATTCTTCCAACTCAGGGTCTGTTGGCTTACCAACTCTTGTAATGGAAATTGACTTATTTAAAGCATCTAATTCTCTTAATCGCTTACTAATACTATCTGATGGATTTGCAGATGGTTTTAATAGCTTCTTACATAAAACATCTGCCGCCTTATTGGTAGGTGTTAGAAGCAAATATTTTGTATTATAGTTTTTCTTTACTCCCTCTACTATCATATTGCAAAGGGTGGTGGTTTTACCTGTACCGGGAGGACCATAAATAAACTGCAAATTTGGAAGAGTGTCTTTTAATTCATCCCACTCATCCATATTAGCTCTATTCACAAAGGCTCTATAAAGTCTTTCCAACAAATCAATAACAGGAGAAAAACTAATTTTAACTTGTATTACATCCGGGAAAGTGTTAATGACAGATTGCGGTATTGGCTCCCGGCAATAAATCAACAAATCCTGGCCCCTTTTGGATACGCCTTCAACCGTAATGTTCTCATTTTGCCGATTTTTAATTACTAATGTAATTTTAAAATCTTCAAAGTCTTCAATGTTTAATGGTATTAAAGAATTTGCGCCGCAAAGTAAAAAGTACTTGTTAGAGATTTCAGCATTAATGATATAACGTTTTATTTCCTGAAAGGAAATACTTTTCTGAATAGTTGTATCCTGCTTGCTTTCAAAAGTCAATAAAAAACGTAAATACGATTCAAACCAGTTGTATGAATAATCACTATTTGATTTTATGCTTTCAATTAATTCTTTACGTTCCTGTTTTAGATTTTCTTCTTTAAATGCTGATTCTAAAGCCTCCAAATGAGCACTCTTTACTTCACCCTTCCCAGCAGAGTTTAGTGCATTATAAATGCTTGCAAGCATTACGTTTCTCCTGTTAATGAGGTCATCAATAGCCTCTGATAAATCCTCATCAACTTCAGAAAGTGAATCTTTCAAGTCTTCCAGGGGAATAGTCTTGTTATAAAATAATTTGTGAAATTCTTCATCTTCTTCATTGATATAAAAACTACCCTCTGAAATTCTACCAATAATTGCTATTTCATCTTTAATATCTACTGACAAATCAAATTTCAAATCATTTTCTCTATACAGCTTAATGTTATGTTCAGTTTTCCAATTATGATAAAAAGGTTCATCGTGTTCTGATTGATTTCCACTTGGAACAAATGTTTTATTAAACTCCAATTCGTCACAATTATCAATAATGCTTGAATTCAAAAGTGGCGATTGTTTCAGAATATTATACTCAGTATATAATTTATCTAAATTATTTCCATTTGCAGCTTTTAACTTATTGTGCAGAACCTCATCTATCCTGAAAATTGATAACTCGTCGGATTTAAGCACCTTAAATGAAACGGTTGTGTTGTAAATTATTACAGGATAATGTTCTACTGCTTTACCTACCAGGTGATTTACTATCTTTTCAATTAGCGATAATTGTGTAAAGTGAGGCGTTTCATAATAAATGACTGGCTCATTATTCAAAGTAGTAAAGTTCCCTGATAAACCATTTAGCGTATTCAGAAGCAAGGCATCATTGAATTTTTCTATCTCAATATCAGCAGGATAATCTTTGGCAACCCCTATTAAATACTTTCTAATTTTTTCAATGAAACTTTCATTAACATTTACACCTATTGCTTTTAGAAGCTCCTCTTTCTTCCTATCGTTAAGGCACCATGAGCTAAATTCTTCCGGCAATACTTCTTCACCTGTTTGAATGCCATTTAATACATACTGATTTGGTGAAATGTTTAAAAAGCTGCTCCAGGCTGCGTCTCTTTTGTAATCTCTACTATTGGCTGGCAAGTTTGCCCAACCTTTTTGTAAGTAGTTCAGCTTGTCATTTATTTCTTCGGTACTCACTAATATACTTGGGTCAAACCCTTTTACAAATAAGAAGTGAGAAGCAATAATATCATCCTCCTTTTCGCCATAGTTGAAAACATCTAAATCACTAAGCTGTAATAAAGATTGTAAATCAGTATAGCTTTCATTTACTAAGAAGGTGGGTTTTATGAACTTTAGATTTTCAGCGTTGTAAATAATCAATTGGCCCTCCAGCTTATACCAACTATCATCCTGAGATTTTAAAGAAAAATCGCTAAACTCTTCCTTTTTAAATTTGCCAGATAACCAAACAAACAATAACTGGTGGGAATTTTCTAATTGCTTGTCGTCTAATTTCTCACTAAACTTTGCAACTAATTCATCGCTGATACCAACATTTGAAATTTTAAAAAGCTTATCCGCTGTTGATTGATTCAGTAAATCTCTTTTCTTGGCTTCATCGTGAAATGCCTGAATTAGTTTTATATTATCTGCATTATCGAGATTCAAAATTTGTGATTGTGATAAAATAATTTTCTTATCCCCTCTAACCACTTCAATTGAATCATGGGCACTGTCAATGTTTCCGATAATAATTGTCTCATCATCTTTATTAATAGATATTTTTTTATGGACACCTGATAATTCTTCCGGGGTCAAGTTGCCCTCCACTACATCTTTTAACAGCTTTATATATAATTCATTTTGCCTTTCCTCAGTCCAGGAAGCATCTAAATTTGTATAACTCAGTTTTTCGAGCAGAGCCTTTTTATCATCATACCGTTCCGGCAGTATTACTTCAATGAAATCAAGCTCTTGTTCTAAATCACTTTCATCAAACCTGTCTATGAAATGCTCAACCAATTTACTATCCGATAACTCTATTTTGGCTCTATATGCGATGAAATGCTCGGGTACTAATACATATTCATTGGGATAGTAAGTATCAATGTACCTGACTATTGCCGGCTTAGTGGTTGCAATTTGTTTTTTGCCAGCAGTAGAATCAATATAATAAACACCATCGTTAAGTATAATGCAGTTTGTGCCAAAAAAATCAATATTACAAGATTTAGAAAGCAGTAATAAATCACTTATATGTTCAATACTACTTGAAGTATCCGCAATGGTTGGATGTATAGTAGCTGAGGAAAATGAAAATGGTAAAACACCCAAGTAAGGAAGCAAGTATTTATCGGGAATGTGAACACCAAAATATTTGAAAGCAGTTGTTTGAACACTTTTAAATTCTTCGCCCTTCAATGATTCCAATTCGGTGTTGAATAAAACTTCATCAGGTTTTATTACTTCAGATTGAAAAACAATTTGGTTCCAGCTACTCAGCAAATATTTTTGTTTTTCCGGCCAGTTGCTTTTTTCATAAGCACTTACTAAATCATCCAATACTTCTTTTGCCTTTCCTGAATTTGTTCCGATGTAAGCTGCAATTTGCCCCCAAAATGGATAAACGATGCCCTGATATAGTTCTTCGGGTTTAGACAAAAGGTAATTTTTATAAGCAGGATTATCTTCTGAACTATTAATACAAAACTTGTTTAGCCAAGAGGCTGAGGAACTTGAATACAGATTTTTAAAACATACAGGTGTATTGTTATTGTTTTTAAACAATTTCAATTCACCCATCCTGTCGCCCGGTGTATCATTAAATGTTCTGAATGCTTCAAATATTCTATGCTTCTCCGATTTGTTGAGAGCATTCAGTTTATCATCTTTAACTACCTGACTGAATAGCTTTGTGAGTATTGTGTAGTTTTTAACCTGTGATTCATTGGCAAAAAAACTAAAGTATTTTGGGTTGAAATTATAGTCATCAAAATTTTCGATGGTGTAATACAAGCCAAGCTTCTGCAATAAATCTTTTATATCAGCCAACTTATTAAATATAATAAAATAACCTTCCTTTTCTTTTTCCTGAAACTCTGTAATACTTAATAATGCTTTATTATTAAACTTCAACAGCTTTGCATCAAACAAGTTCTTTTTGAAAACTGGTTGTTTCACTATTTCTGTATCGAGCAACGCCACTTCGGAAAGTATGGTTTTTATTTTGGCATCACTGTCCCCTATCCATGTATTCAAACTTGTGCTTATATTCTCCTTTAAAGAAAGAAGATTGTAGATAGTAAAATCTTTTACATCCAATTTTGAAAATGCCGCCGAACGGATAGATAATTCCGCATCATCATCCCAATAAAACCAGTTTACATTTTCTATACCCCAATCCTTTGTATCAATTCCTATTTGAGTTTTTTTAATGAATACATTTTCAGGCTTATCGGTTACACTAAAACCTTGAGTACCGGATGAACTGCGGATAGGAATGTATTTTTTAAGCAATTGATTGACACGATTGATGTATGGCTCTTCTATCCATAATCTATCCTGATTGGTGCTTTTTCCAGAAGTAAGAAGTGCTGCATAAAAATCCAGAAAAAGTTGCCTGTCCTTAGCTTTTGCAGATGATGAAAGGCGACTTAATTCAGCATCAATTTTATCTACAATGGTTTTTAATAATCGCTCATTAATACCATCTTCTTTGCTGCTGCCCTTGTGCAGGAAGGTACGGGAACTGCCTTTGTAAAAGGCATTGGAGTGAAGTATGTAATTGAAATTGTGAACTTCTTCAGAAAGAGGAAAATATAAATAGAGATTGGGTGCTCCTTTAAAATAATCTCCTATCTCATTATGCTTTCTAAATCCAAATAAGGCTTCTATATTGGCTTCTGCTGTTATTTTCTTTTTTTGTTCTGCCGAAAGACCATTGTATGTTTCAGTTCCAAACCTGATGTAGGCATAGGTATCTCTCTCGGTTTCTTTATTTACAGTAAGTTTTATGTATTCTAAATCAGGATAAGTGATAGGTTCTTCGTTGTTGAGCTGTACGGTATGTAAAACCTTCTCTTTTTTGGCATCTGTATCGGCTGTTTCTTTTAATATAGCCAAAGCAAATTTTACACCTTCTTTGAGGTTGATTTCTGCCAACTCCGATTCCTTGCCTGACCCCAATTTTATAAAAAATAAAGCACCTTCTTTATACGTGTCTTTGTTTAAAATTTTTTGATTGTTTTTTACCCAACGAGATAATACTTCGTATTCGGCTTTGCTGAATGGGTTGGAGGTTGCTTCCATACCATTTGCCATTTTAGGTAATTCGTTTACTGAATCATTCTCCGGCAAACAGGGAAAGCATGTTATCAGGATTTTAAACAACCAGGGATTATCGTCCTTAATGACAATTTCGCCTTTTTTATTATTGGTTAATAGTATTTCAGATGGCACCGGATTGGAACCGGATGCAATTTTTTCCAACTCATAATTTTTCCAACTAAACAATAAGGGTCCCGAATTTTCATTAATGAGTTCCTGCAAACCATTGTCTTTACCTACCAGGCGATGTGCTAACTTAAAACCAATGCCAAACTTGCCTATGGTTTGGCTATCGGCATTTTTGGTTGAAGAACCTACATTTAAAATAGAACGGATGCTATTGGGAGTAAACATCTCTCCATTGTTTGCTACCAGCAAATAATAATTGCCATCAACTTCATCCTTGCCCCAAACCATTGTGTAATGTGTACTACCGGCATCAACAGCATTTTGCAGAAACTCATAAACAGCTTGCCCGTCTTTGGCCATATCCAAAAAGCTTTGCAAAAAGTTTTCAATACCAGCTTCGGGAGTACTGAAACCATCTCTATCACCGTGATACATTGTAAACCATCCAAACTTTTTTACATCTTTCTTTTCATCAAAGTAATAGTTGCCAATAAAATGCTCTTCCAGTTCCTGAGAAACAGGCCGGGTAGTTTTGTAAAAAGTTCGGTATTTCTGAATGTCTTTTATTTTCATAGCGGTCTTTACAGCAGTTGGTGTATTTTATCAATAATTTTTTCTATCGCAATCGAATCAATTCCTCCCGATTCGCTTTCAGTTGTTATAAATAAGTTTTCATTCATTTTAAATTTATTCTCTTCGTAAAACCTCTTCTTCTTTTCCCAATCGGCTTTATAACTTGGTATTGACATCATTCCTAAATGCTCCAGAATAATTAAATCTCCAGCAGCATCAATGAATGTAAAATCCGGAATTCTTTTTTGCCCGCTTTTCCCAGCATATTGCCTTTCATATTCAAACTCAATTTTCTTATCAATAAGCATATTGGCAATGATTACTTCAGATTTACTGCGTACCAGTAAACCTTCTTTCCTTGTTTTATGTATCAAGCCTTCGGCATAAGGGATTGATGATTTAATTTCCCGAACAGAAGGACGAAACAGATGAGTATTTCTTTTTGCCGTTTCTGAGTATTGAGGTTTAGAGAGATTTATTATCCAATGGGGGTCATCACCCTCTACAAGAAGCACTAATTTTTTCTTAGCCCTGGTTAATGCTGTATAAATTAATTCTCTTGAAATAATTCTACCAGTTTTGGGAATAATGAGAAAAACATAGTCGAAATCACTCCCCTGGCTTTTATGAACAGTAATGGCATAAGCCAATTCCAGATTAGAATCATCGCTTTCAGTTTGCCCTTGTGACTTATATCCAAATGAAACTTTTTCTTCTACTCCGGCAAATACAACATTTGCAAAACCTTTGACAGTTGATTGCACTAAACCAAGTTGCCCATTCGATAACTGATATTTCTCACTGCCCGGATAACCTTCCCTCCATTCATTAATGGTCTGTATCACTTTATCATATAAGCCAATCTGGTAATCACCAATACTTACTGAACTCCTAAGGCCCGTTCTGAACTGTTGTTGAAATTTCCGATTCAAATTAAATGAACCCCAATAAGGCGCTTTCACCGGACTTAATAATTGAAATGCTTCTATTTTACTGGTATCAATATTGCCATTGCTAATTCCTAAAAAAGCATTTAAAGCCGCATAGTCAGATTTATCTTTTAGTTTGAGTTTATCAATTAAAACGGCATTGAGCTTTTCAATTAACTCTTCTTCACTTTTCCAGCAAAGCACCTGTAAATCGTTCAATTGATTATTGTCACCCAATTTTGAAAAAATGGCATCCGCATTTTTTGATGGCTTCATGCCTGAATACCATGATGCCAATGTAAGTGCATCTGAATTTTCACCATCTACATTCCTTACTACTTCTTTTAATCGTGCAAGGCATTTTGCTGCTGCAAAATCTTCATCTTTATTTTCCAATAATTCTAAATGAGCACATAAATCGGCAAAGGGTCTTCCTGCTCCAATGGGTGGAAGTTGATAAGGGTCGCCAACTAATATAATTCTTTGCACATGCCCCATATCCAATGCTTGTAATAATGCATACAAGTCATCTTCTGTTAGCATAGAGCTTTCGTCAATAATAACATTCTGTTCTCCTTTATATTTTTCAGGACCTGTAAATCTCGGCTTCATCCTTACCCAATCAAATCTTTTCTGCCGGTTTAAAAATTGAGCAATAGTGAATGCTTCACTTCCTGCCATCTTGCCTAATTTAACTCTTGCTTTTCCTGTTGGAGCCAATAACAAAATTCCACCCTTAGTTAATTCTTTGCATCCAAACAACGCACCTAATACTGTAGTTTTTCCAGTGCCAGCCGGGCCATGCAGAATAGAAATCTTTCTGCTGGTTATTTGTTTCAATGCTTCTACCTGGTCGGCTAATGCCGCCAAATGCCGTGGGTTACTTTCATTGTATTTTATTCCATTGTCCTTAATTGTCTTTTTAATCAGCTTATCCCATTCTTCCTGAATTGGTTCCAATTCCTTTTTAGCACGGGCTAATAATGTTCGTCTGAAATAACTTTCAATATCTGAATAATGTTTGAGCTGTAAAACATCGAGTGCATCTGTTTTGAAATGTTCAAGTTTTAATTTGAAATATTCAATATTGCTTGCTATATAATTTATGGGAACAACTGTTGCCCTTTGCAGATTCAGCGTATTGAGTGTTTCAGTAATTTCAATAACAGATAGCAGCGTATCTCCATTATCTGCAGCCCTCTTTAGAATATTAATTGCAATAGCCCGAATTCTACGTGTGTCCAAAGGCGAGTCAACCAATTGCGGTTTAACAGGAATACAATCGCCCTGTATAGCTTTATCGGCAAACAATCCATTATCAATGGTTTCCACTGCAATTGCATAATGTTCTTTGTCTCCAGTATCTTCTTCTGAAATAATGTAAGGGTTACTTAAAATGTCTGAATCATTTACTTTATATCCTAACCGCATTCTTAGCGTAGGGTCAAACCAATTTTTTATTTGCTTATCACTCAATTCAAATCTTGATAGCAATTGTAATAACTCTTTTCTTTCATTGGTTTCATTGAGCCATATGTCTCTGTAATGCGGCAGGTCACCGGCATAAACATTGTTTTTTAAATTCAGGCTGCCATAAATAACTTCCTCCCATGCGTCCCAGGGATTATCTTTTGCTCCAATCTTTTTTTGTTCCCGTAGGTCTTCTTCGAGTGTATGCCCATATTGAAAACCCAGCGCAATAAGTGCATTGGCAAAGGAAGGAAATGGCCCCATGCTTTCTTTCACCTTTCCAATCTGTCTATCTATCCAAAGTAAATGACTATCCCAATGCCCTTTGACGATGCCATGTTCTTTAATACGTTCTATGATGCTCCTCAACTTACCTAATACAACTAAAACTGAACTGTCATTTACCCATTTACTGCCATAAGTAAATTCATCAATCACTTCCTGACGGCTGGCTGTTTCCTGAAGGGTTAATTTTATTTCATCTATTAAATCGTATTTTGTTTTCTTGCCTTCTTTCGTTTTTAAAACATAATCTTCCGGCAATTCAAGGTATTCGTGATAGGGTAACAAGATGCCCTCACTTTTGGGGTCATCTGGCCTGATGCCATGAGTAATCAGTCTGTCCCAGATTGGATAGGTATAATCGGCTTTGGTTTCATAAGTGAGTATTGGTAATTTCTTTTTAATTAATCCAATACCAACTATTAATCTTCTGCTGTCTTCATCCACTGGGTTTGCTCCTTTGATATAGAAAACAGAAAGTGATTGTTCATCTTTAATCGGGTCAAAAAACTTTTTAAGTAAGGCATCCTGTGTGTGCCTGGAGTAAATCCATGCCGAAGGGAAAGGAGGGTTTTCGTCTTTTGGAATATCAGGATATAAATCTTTTATTTCCGCCTGATTGCTTCTGAGCATCCACCAAAAGGGAACTGCAAATGTGCTATAAGGCGGAATTTCAAATGTGGTTGGCTTTAATGCCAGATGTGGAATGTCTTTACGGTTGGGTTGATTATATGGATGATTAAACTCTCTTGAATACTTTACTGCACTCATAAAACCACCGCCCTCTGCCTTGCAAGGTGGTATTTGTTCTGTTTTTAATTTACTCCAATGTGTTCCTTTAATCTTTTCTTCTGCCGCTTCATCTTTTTCGCCATATATTCTTGACAAGTGAATACAAAAAGAATTATTAGCAGGATGTTTGCATACTGAACCATTCCATTTATTATCATGCCATGCTACTCTTATAGATAAGTGTTTAATCATGATTCAATCATTTTTTCTTTTTCTATAATAACTGGCTTCTTCCCAGTCAACAAATCACCCATTAAACCTGCTTTTATCTGTTGCAACTTGTGCAGGTAGTTTTGCTCAGTTTGAATCTTGTTTTCGATAGTTTTCAACCGTAGAGCAATTTCATTTTGTTCATCTATTTCCTTAGGGACTGCAATTGGCATTTTGTCAATAATAGTAATGTAGATATGCTTTATTGTTGAACCACCAGCTTCATCAATCATTGTCTTTTGATAAGAGGGGCTTTCTAGAAGAATTTTAAGGAAAAGTGGGTCAATTAATTTATTGGGTCTCAAAACTGCGACAGATTGATTAATACATAAATTTTCTTCTTCAACAATTGCAATTCTCCCAAGGGTTCCATCTTTCGTGAGTAAAACGTCATTAATCTTCGGTTTACTTTTATCGGTTAATAAATTATCAAAAGCATCCTTGGAGGTTTTTCTACAAGTTTCATATTGAATTCTTCCACCATTTACATTTGCAGCAGTAATTAAATAAGGGCCTTCATTTGTTTCTGGCATTGGATTAGTAAATCCATATGAAATAAATGATAAGTATTTTGAAAGTTCATCATCAGCCCAATCCTTCGGCACCCACCCCAACTTACTCTCTTTATACAATTCCGGAGCATCTTCGTATTTGGGTCTAAGCTTGCCGGTTTTTATATCAATGCCACGGGTAAACAAATCATGTAACATACCTAGCTTAATGGCTTTGTATTTGTCTATGGCGTTTTGTGTTTTTTCTATTACTGCATCGCAGGTAGAAAGGATGTGGGCAATTTTGCGTTGTTCTCTTTTATCTTCTGGAATGAAAATTTCAAAGTTTTCAACTATAGAAGTATTAAGATTTACTTGTGTTCCTGGTTGCCCCTTTGCTTCTAAATCTTTCTCATGAAATTGAAGAATATAATATAGATATTCTGTATCAGCATTTTTTAAGTCATATAATAGTACAAACCCATCATGTATGCATGATGGAAAATCAATTATTACAGGGCGACCAATAGTGGCACAAATTGACATTATTAAGTCACCCTTGTCAACTCTAACACTCAAAGACTCACCTAATGGGGAAACGTATTGTTCGGTTTTTCTTAAATATTTATTCGATGCGGTTACATCAGAAATCCTAATCCAACCAACCTCACCACCAAAATATTTGGGGTCGCCAATTGGTCTCGGCGAAGCACCTCTGCGAACCTTAGCAAATGAACCTATTTTCTTTCTATCCTTCATATCCCAATTCAATTAAAAAGTTGTTTAACAATTGGGTTTCCTTTTCCCTATCCGATAAAATGCTGTGAAGTGGCAACGTGTATTTATTATGTAGACCATCTACTGCCAACAATAATTGCCTGCTGTGGTTTTGCAAGTACCCATTTACCGTACTGTGCAGAGTGGCTTTCCAGCGTTTTAATATAAGTTCTTTAGCTTCTTCCGGTGTAATTTTCAGTCTTGCACTATCTACCAAAGCTTGCTTTCGGTCTTTTATCTCTTTCACTTTTTTCTTGCATAGTTTCAGTTCTTCCTCCAATTCGGTATGCTTGGCAAAACGTTCTTCATCTGCTTCAATCATTGCATCCAGACGTTCTGTTTCGGCAGCAAATTTTATCGCATCAGTTTTCAGTAATGCAATTTCATCGGCTAATTGAGGTTGTTTTTTTAACGCTTTTTCATTGGCCTTTATACGTTTCTGTAAATTCTTGTATTCTTTATCTGCCTCTTTGCGTTCGCCTTTCAATGCTTTAATGCCTTCTTTGTGTTCCTTCAGTTCCTTGCTTCGCCACACTGCATAATCTTCTTCGTTCCAAACATCATCTTCCAGTTCATTCACTTCTGTAAACAGGGCTTGCAATTCATCTCTCCGGTCTTCATTGCTTCTTAGTTCTTTTAAAACTTCCGGGTACTGGCTTTCCAATATTTCATCATCGGGTATAAGTTCCGCATTCCAGCCACTGGCTGCTACACTTTTCAGGTCAGTATTCAACTGGCTCCAATATGAAGCCAATGCACCACGGCTTTGGTAGTTATCCAATACTCCCTTTTGTCCTGTCTTTAATTCGGCAATAGCTGTTGTAAAACTTTCTGCAAATTTTCGATAGAGTTCAAATACATTCTTGTTTTCAGGCAGGGCTTCAAAGTCCTGTACAACCTCATTCCACCATTCATTTAATTGTGCGGTGTATTGATTTTGTGTGGATTTGATGCTTTCGCTTTCATAAAATAGTTTTTTGATATCTTCTTTTTGAGCAATGACATCAGTAAACTTCAGGTAACTCTTTTTTAAAGTAGTAAATAGTTTATCATTCAACCCGGGATAACTTGCAAATAGTTCTGTCAAAGATTGTACTTCACTTTCCGGAATACCACCTTGCAAATGAGCATGTACATCCTGTGGTTCGGCAGGTGGTGCATTGTCCACAAATCTGCGAATGTTCAAATTGTATTCTTCAGTTTCTAAATTATTGAGTGCATCAATAGCTTCATTCTTACCAACTAATTTGCTGTATTTTGGCAATTCTTTTTTATGCCGATAAACAAAGGCTATTTTTTCAATGTCTTCGGGTCTTAGTTTATTCTGATTTTTTACTTCTTTGTATTCACGGTCGGCATTAATAAAAAGCACCCTATCTCTAAGATGTGCATCTCTCTTGTTTATTACTATAACGGAAGCACCAATAGTAGTACCATAAAATAATGCAGATGGCAAACCGATTACCGCTTCCAGGTAACCACGTTTAATGAGCCATTCCCTAAACTTTCTTTCATCACCACCTCTGAACAATACACCATGAGGCATCACCACTGCCATACGGCCTGCATTGTTGGTGCTGGCAAGCATGTGCTGCACAAACATAAAATCGGCTTTACCTTTTGCTGGCATCCAAAAGTTGAAGCGTTCTTTAAACTTCATGCCATCCTTTGTATAGTTCTGAGAAAAAGGCGGATTGGCAATTACGATGTCGAAGGTTTTTAATTCACCGGTGCGGTCCTTATCAAAATGCAAAGGATTCATTAATGTATCACCATTCAGAATGTTACTGTCGTAAATGTTATGAAACAACATATTCATTTTACTCAAGCTCCAAACGGTTCCGCTTTTTTCCTGTCCATACAAAGAAAGATTTCTTGCTGTACCGTACCGGCTCTCTACATAGTTTTTACATTCAATCAGCATACCACCACTACCTACAGTTGGGTCATACACTTCAGAATCGGCTTCAGGTTCTAATATATTCACCAACAGCCTTACCACTTCATTCGGTGTGTAGAATTCACCGGCTTTCTTGCCTGCACTATCGGCAAAGTATTTAATCAGGTATTCATAAGCAGCACCCATTAAATCAGGGAACTCTAAATTATCATCGGTCAAATTCTTTTTGTTGAACTCACGAATCAGTTCTCTTAAATCTTCATCGGTAATTTGTTTGTTGTTCTTACCAATACTGCGATTGAAGTTGATAGATTTTAAAACACCTTCCAATTTGTCGAGGTTGGCATCTTCCAGTGCAGCCAATGCCTTGTTCAGGTGGTCGCCAATTTCTTCTTGTAAATCTTTGATATAACGATAGGGTTGTTGATTCCCTTCTGCATCAGTATAGAAATCTGGGTCACCATCTAATTTTCTCCATCGTGCAGCAAGGGGAACAAAAAATTCGTACTCGGGTGCATTCGGTCTTTCAAGTTCTCCATATATCATTTCGGGTTCACTCAAACCTCTTACATCGGTTAAGTTTTTCTTTCTTCTATCTCTGTGAACTTCAAATTGGTCATTAACCCTTTTCAGAAACAACATGGCAATGATGTATTCCTTGTATTCGGAAGCATCCATATTGCCACGGAGACTTTCGCAAGCTTCTTCGAGAAAGGTTTCAAGACGAGAAAGGGATAGTTTGTGTGTGGCCATATTCTCTTTGTATATATTTATTTTTTGGTTTTATTTTTAAGTTGATCCATTGTTTTTGATATCGCTTTGACTGCTAACTCTTCGTCTTTGACGATATCATACACTTTATCCGCCAGCCAAAGTGTAAACAACTCCTCATCATCAATACCCAGCATTATAGAAAGCTTTTTTAAATGATTCCTGCTAACTGGTTTTTCATTGCTTTCCATTTTGCTTATATAAGCAGTATCTACCTCTAATTCAGCAGCCACCTGTCGCTGAACTAAGCCTTTTGCTTCCCTCAACTCTCTCAGTTTTTCGCCCAACATAGTTTACCTTATTTGGTCTTGTCCAAGATAGGACAAAATCATTATACATTCAAAAAGTCTGTCAATCAGAAAATGGAAAAGCAAAGAATAAAAACTAAATAAATTAGCTAAATTATCCACATTTAGATACTTTTTTTAGGAATTTACAAAACCACTTTTTATGTTTGTTACCCAAATAAATGAAAGGCAATATGACACAAGCGATGATTAACCCCCAAATGATCCTGCTGGCAAGAGAAGCCAGGGGAATGTCACAAAGCGATCTGG